>JAJZGM010000216.1 GCA_021828525.1 Nitrospirota bacterium
TGGGTGTTGGCCGGATTGTTGAGTGTGTTCAGACTGGTAAATGAGCTCGAGGTGACCAGGGCCTCGTTTAACAGGATCCCGAAGGAGGTCAGGGGATTGTTGGTCGAAATGAAACTTTCGCCCACGGCCAGAGTCGGAAGGTAGGTTCCGAGGGCCTGCACACTCCGGGTTTTCTGGGCCTCTTCGTCAAGGCGGGCCGCCCGAAGGTCCGGATTGCCCCGGATGGCGGCGTGGACCGCCTCCGCCAGGGTCAGGGCCCGCGCGGGGCCGGGCACAAGGAAGACAAGCGCCGCCACAAGGGCGGCCGGGATCAGGAAGGGGGGAGTCTTCATCGGCAGAAAATCTCCTTCATTATGGAAAAAAACTCGGGAATCCTCGGATTCGCGAGACGGTAGAAGACCTGATGGCCGACCCGCCTGTCCGCAAGGATCCCCTTGTCCCTCAAAATTGCCAGATGCTGGGAGAGGTTGGACTGGGACACCCCCAGTTCCTCGGCCAGAACCCCCACACTCTGCTCCCCTTCGGTCAGGATTTCAAGAAGATGGATCCGGACCGGATGGCCAAGAACCCGCAGACACCGGGCCCCCATCGTGACCTTTTTGTCGGAAATCTTACCTTCTTTATTCATAATATTATAATATTGGAATATTAAAACCCCTGTCAAGCCCCCTCCTCCTTTTGGGCCCCTCCTATAAAATCTGAAGTCCGAAAACAAAAAATATGGACAGGATCGGGGAGAGGCCGGGAGACGACAGGGGAGAAGGAGCATGGGAGGAGGAGACAAGGTTTTTTTTGAAAGGGGAAGCCGGCCCACCCGAATTCTGTGACCCCTGACAGACCGGATGGGCTTGACCCCTTTCCCGGCCCCCTCTAGAATGAAGGCGCCGGTCCCCGGACCCTGGAACCCGGCTCACCCTTCACGACTTAATCACCGGAAAGGACCCACGTCGCGTGGCACAGGTCAAAAAAGGAATCGGACTTCTTATCTTTCTGATGTTTGCTGGCGCAGTCCTCGGGGCGGTCTTTACCGTGATCTTCGACGCCTTCGTTCCGTCGGGTCCCATCGCGAGACTCTTTCTCTCGCACGTCTCCATCGGAAGCGGGGCTCCTGTCACCCTCCATCTCGTCCTGGTGGACCTTTCGCTGGGGCTCAATCTCCACATCAATCTTCTGAACATCCTCGGGATCTTCCTGGGCTACTACATCTACCGGAATTCCTGATCCGGAGGCACGCCTTCACCGCCCCTTCTTCCGGCGGCCCCCGCCGCGGGGAGACTTGAGCACGATTCCCTCGCCAGAGGGCTTTTCTCCCCGGGCCCGCAAAAGGTCCCGGTAATGGGCCGCCATCTCGAAATCGAGGGCCTCCGCCGACGCCACCATCCGCTGTCTGATTTCACCTTCCGGGAGCGACTCCTCCGGTCCGGTCTCCCCCCTCTCCTCGGGGACGGGAACGGTGACGTAATCGCTCTCCGAGACATGGTAGAGCCCCTCCGGGATGCTCTTCGTGATTCCCCGGGGAACGATGCCGTTGGTTTCGTTGAAGGCGATCTGGATCACCCGGCGCCTTCGTGTTTCGTCGATCGCCTCCTGCATGGAGCCCGTGACGGTGTCGCCATAGAAGATCACCCGTCCCCGGAGGTTCCGGGCGGCCCGTCCCGCGGTCTGAATGAGGGAGCGCCGGGACCGCAGGAAGCCCTCCTTGTCGGCATCCAGAATGGCCACAAGGGAGACTTCGGGAAGGTCCAGCCCCTCCCGGAGGAGGTTGATTCCTACCAGGACGTCGAACTCGCCAAGCCTGAGGTCCCGGATGATCTCCATGCGCTCGAGGGTGTCGATCTCCGAGTGGAGGTAGCGGACCCGGACTCCCCGTTCCTCGAGATATTCGGTCAGGTTTTCCGCCATCCGCTTGGTGAGCGTCGTCACCAGAACCCGGTCGCCCAGGGCCGCGGTCTTCCGCACCTCTCCCAAAAGATGGTCGACCTGGTGGAGGGCCGGCACCACCTCGATCTCGGGGTCCAGAAGTCCCGTGGGCCGGATGACCTGTTCGGCGGTCACGCCGCCCGAGGCGGCGAGCTCATAGGGACCGGGGGTGGCCGAGACAAAGACCACCTGGCGCATGACTCGCTCGAACTCGGGGAATGTGAGCGGCCGGTTGTCGAAGGCCGACGGCAGACGGAAGCCGTACTCCACAAGGCTCTTCTTCCGGGAGTGGTCCCCGTGGTACATGCCCCCGACCTGGGGGATGGCGACGTGGCTTTCGTCGACCACCAGAAGAAAGTCCGGCGGAAAATAGTCGAACAGGGTGGGCGGCGGCTCTCCGGGGGCCCGTCCCGACAGATGGCGGGAGTAGTTTTCGATGCCGTGGCAGAAGCCGACTTCCCGGATCATCTCGAGGTCGAAGAGGGTCCGCTGCTCGATCCTCTGGGCCTCGACCAGCTGGTTGTTCCTCCGGAAGTAGGCGATGCGCTCCGCCAGCTCCTCCTCGATCCCTGAAAGGGCCCCCTCCAGCTTGTCCGGAGGCAGGACATAGTGGGTTCCCGGATAGATGATCATCGACGGAACCTGGGTCAGTTCGTGGCCGGTCAGGGGGTCGATCTCGCGGATCTTCTCGATGGTGTCCCCCCAGAACTCGACCCGGACGGCCCGGTCCTCGAAGGAGGCCGGGTAGATGTCGACCACGTCGCCCTTCACGCGGAAGGTTCCCCGGTGGAAGTCGATCTCGTTTCGCTGGTACTGGATCTCGACTAGGCGTTCGAGAAGGCGGTTTCTCCGGATCTCCATCCCCCGCTCGAGATAGAGGTGCATCTTGAGGTAGGAGTCCGGGGAGCCCAGGCCGTAGATGCACGACACGGAGGCCACCACGATGGTGTCGAGGCGCTCCAGGAGGGCCGTCGTG
>JAJZGM010000217.1 GCA_021828525.1 Nitrospirota bacterium
GGCAACCCAGGAGGAACCGAACGACCAGGCCGGCCCATGAAAGAAGATTGAAGTCGGCATGGATTGCGCGGAAGGGTTCGACAATGTCGGCGTGGTGGATCCGGTAGAGAGAGCTGGTGGCACTTCCCCTTCCCGAAATCCGGCAAAGCGTGAGGGGCTCGAGGGAAGCCCCGAAGCGGTTGTCCCGGGCCGTGGCTCCCCGGGCGAAGCCGGTCCGGAGACCTCCCTCCCGGGAGAAGAAGGTGACGACCTTGGCGGAATCCTGATAGCGGGCCGAGCGGAGTATGAGCGCCAGTTCCTCAGCCATTCTCCCTCCCGTCCCGAGCAGCAGGCCGGGGACGCCTCACTCCGGAAGATACCCCAGATCCCTGAGGACGGAGGGACGGTCACGCCAGTCGGGGACAACCCGGACGGTCATGCGCAGAAAGACAGGGGTCCCGGTCAGAGCCTCAATCTCCTTGCGGGCCCGTTCACTGATCGTCCGGATCGTCTCTCCACGGGCTCCGACCACGATCCCCTTCTGGGAATCCCTCTCCACCAAAATCGACCCTTCGATCCGGGTGGTCTTCTCCGGACCCTCCGGCTCATGAAACTCCTCGACAAGGACGGCGCACTGGTGGGGAACCTCCTGGTAGAGGAGGGAGAAGATTTTTTCCTGGACAATTTCCCTGACCATCTCCCGCATCGTCTGGCTTGTGTACCATTCCGGATCAAAGATCGGGGCTCCTTCGGGAAGGTGCCGGAAGAGGAGATCCTTCAGGCGATCGAGGTTGGTCTCCCGGAGGCCCGAAAGGGGAACGATCTCCCCTTCGATTCCGTGGCGGGATATCTCCCTCTCGAATTCAATGAGAACAGGGATCATGTTCGACGGACCGAGGCGGTCCATCTTCGTGAGGGCGACCACGAGAGGCTTGCTGGCCCGCTGGGAGGTCATGAACTCGAGGAATCTCTCCCATTCCCGGTCCTTCTTCCGCGAAGACATGTCGACCACCCACAGAATGACATGGGATTCCTCGACAGCCTCCCGGAGGCTTCCGCCCATCCGCTGGTTCAAAAGGGGGCCGGCGGTATGAAATCCCGGCGTGTCGAGGAAGACCATCTGCCCGCGAGTTTCTGTCAGAATCCCCCGGATCAGGGTCCGGGTGGTCTGGGGCGTGGGGCTGACAGCCGAGACTTTTTCTCCCACCAGGGCATTGACCAGCGTCGACTTTCCCGCGTTGGGAAGGCCGACCACCGCCACAAATCCGGCCCGGTCCCTCCCGATCTCTTCCGTCTCCGGCCGGATTTCCCGAAGCTCTTCCAGCATCTTCTCCGGACCCTGTCCGGACTTTCCTGAGCGTTTTGCCATCCGTGATATCCCAAAATGAGGTGATCTCCCCGTTTTTCTCTCCCCAGTGGGAGAGAGACGAGGAAGGCATGCTAGTATGCTATCAGAGTACCCGAACGTCCCGCCTTTTTCCATCGCGGGACTCCCCGTTTCTCTTCGACTCGGGAGGTTTGATGTCCGTCCTTCTGATCACAGGAGCCTCTTCCGGCCTGGGATGGGCCCTGGCCAACATTTATGCGGAACCCGGAGTGACCCTCCATCTCGTAGCGCGCCGCTCCGACCGGCTTAGGAGTCTCGCCCCCCTCCTTGCCGACCGGGGTGCCCGTCCCGTCCTCCATGAAACCGACGTCCGGGACCAGACCCAGATGGAGGAACTGGCCACCGGCATTCTCGAAAGCTCCGGCATACCCTCCCTGATCATCGCGAATGCGGGAGTCCGCGGCGAAGAGGAAGGCAACGATTCCAAGACGATGAAACTGGTCTTTGACACCAATGTCCTGGGAGTCCTCAATACCGTTCTCCCCTTCCTTCCGTCCATGAAAACGCAAGGAGGAGGGCAGATCGCAGTGGTGGGAAGCCTGGCCGGATACCGGGGACTTCCGAAGGCCGGGGCCTACTGCGCTTCGAAGGCCGCTCTGGCCGCCTGGACCGACGCCCTCCGTTACGAGGCGGAGACTTCTGGCGTGACCGTCACCCTCATCAATCCCGGCTTTGTCGTCACCGAAATGACCCGAAAAAATCCCTATCCCATGCCCTTTCTTCTCACCGCCCCGGAGGCCGCCCGCAAGATCCGCGCCGGACTTGGAAAAGGCCGGGCCCGCATCGAGTTTCCCCTCCCCCTGGTCCTCCTCGTCCGGATCCTGGCCCTCCTTCCCCCCAGGCTGGGGGATCGTCTCCTCCGTTTGGCCCAAGGACGATGACCTCCGGCAAATCAATTGACCCAAGGACGATGACCTCCGGCAAATCAATTGACCCAAGGACAGTCCGGAAACGGATTCCAGAAGGGAAATCCATTATTTCTTGACTTACAATAATCTCATGTTATGTTTAATATAATGACTCTGGTTTATCTTGTTTCAGACCGCCGGCAAAGGGATTCGAGGCCAGACCGGGGTCAGTCGATCGACTCCGTTCTCCAAAAAAGAACGGGATAAAAAGGAGTCCGCCATGGAAACCCTCCCGCGCCCCGCAAAGCTCGCCCCTGCAGGATGCCAGGATCCCGCCGGTCTTTCGGAAAAATCCCGGAAAGGCTCCTGTCATGTCGACATTTCCAAAATTCTCCGTGACTGCTCAGAAGAAATCCTGGCCCGCCATCTCCTCCCCTTCCTCTTTCCCCAGGGACCGGTCCGGACCCCGGCTCTTTGCCTCCCCCCGGCCAGAAGCTACGGGAGAGGAAAAGGCGGATGAAGAGGCCCTCGGGCCAGGGGGCCGGATCGGCCTCGTCCAAACCTTCGATGCTCTGGCACGTCTGGAGAAGGAAGAAATTCGGGTGACCCTCTCCCTCAATATCAATTCCGCTCTTCTCCTTCATCCGGATCTGGCACGATGGATCG
>JAJZGM010000218.1 GCA_021828525.1 Nitrospirota bacterium
CCGTCAAGACGCCCGAGCAGCAGGATCTGGCGATGCTGATCTCCGCCCGGCAGGGGCTGATCAACGACCGGACGGCTCTGGTAAACCGGACCCGGGCGTTTCTTCTGGAAAGAGGCTTCGTCCTTCCCCTGGGGATTGCGGCTCTCCAAAACCGGCTTCCAGAGCTTCTGGACGACGGAGCAAACAGCCTGACGCTGGTCACTCGCACGCTGATCCGGGAGCTTCAGGCCCAGATCCGGTCTCAGACGGAAAAGATCGGGGAGATCGATGCGATGATGAAAATGCTTGTCCGTAGCAACGAGACGGGTCGGCGTCTTCAGACAGTTCCAGGAGTGGGGCCCTTGATTGCAGCCGCCCTGATCTCCGTCATCGGGGATCCGAAACGCTTCGGGAGTGGGCGGGATATGGCGGCCTTTTTAGGCCTTGTTCCAAGTCAGCATACATCGGGAGACAAGGTGCGTCTGGGAAGGGTCACTAAACGGGGGGACAGCGGGTTGCGAAGTCTTTTGGTGCAGGGAGCACAGGCTGCGCTTCGAGCGGCGGAGCTGAGTGGATCCGGAAAAATGAAGGACGGCAAGCTCCGAACATGGCTTCTGGATCTACTGAAGCGCAAGGATACCCGCAACAAGGCGGTCGTGGCCCTGGCCAACAAGATGGCGCGCATGGCCTGGGCGATCTGGAAAAACGACACGGTGTACACGGCGGCCGCATGAGCAGCTCAAAGGTGAAAAACCGGCATGAACGCTCTCTTGCGTCACCACGGAGACCCTGATGAAGACATAACAGATCGGCAAGGCAAGAAAAACAAGTGAGTTTCCCTCCCGTAGTACGGTTGCAAAGGACCTGACGATGGCCGGAACGGACACCTCCTGCCGAGAGCCCTGAAAGCGAATGGCCCAAAACATCGAGGCCGCACTCATATTGATGACTTCTGGTGCACGGCAGGCGCGAATCATCCATCGTGGCTACGGAATGCGTTCCGATAAGCCGAATATATTGGGGCGACCGATTCCTCCTTGTAGAGAATCGAGTCTCTAAAGAGGTCAGCGCAGTGAATCTTTCGACGCGTTCAACCGGGAAGAAAACACAAAAAGACAGACCCTCATCAAAAGGGGATTCAGGGGAGAGTTTTGTCCTGATCCCAAAAAGAGGGAGCCGGAATTCTGCCCCAGGAGGAAAGTTCAGCGAGAGTTCTTGAGGGGAACAGGCTTTCGAAGCCGTGCGCATTATCGAATACGCTGACAGTCAAAGAGAGAAAACCTCTTGACTTTCTGCCCGGACCATATATTCCCCTTCTTCGACCACAGGCCGAGAGAGGGTCAAGCGGACGATTTTGTTTTTCTTCTTCCCGCTTTTTCAGTTGTTCCTTGAGCTTCCACATAGCGACGGACCGTTTCCAGTGTTGCTCCGCCCACACTCCCCACATAGTAGGCCCGATGCCAGAAATACGGTTCCCGGTAGAACGGCTTGAGATGCTCCGAAAATCGGTTGCGAACACGCCTGGAAGAGGCCGTTTTCAGATTGTTGATCAGGGTGGAGATGTTGAGGGCCGGGTGGATCTCCGCCAGAAGATGCACATGATCCGCTTCCCCTCCGAACTCCAGCAAGGTGCATCGCCAGTCTGTCAGAATCTCGCCGAAGGCGCCCTGCAAATATTCCAGAAGATCCGGAGCGAGCGTCTTGCGCCGATACTTTGTCACAAAGACAATGTGCAGCTTAAGAGAATAGACGGCATTGGAACTGGACTTGTTTGGTTGAGTTTCCATGTAAGTAAAGGTATCATGCTCCCATGCAGACAGGCAAGCGCTTTCGCGCGTATCCCACTCCCGCCCAGGAAGAGATCCTGCTCCAATGGATCGGGCACCAGCGGTTCATCTACAACGCCAAGGTCTCCGAGGACCGGTATTACTGGGCCTTCGCCAAAAAAGCGGTCTCTCTTTCGGGAACGCCCGTTCCCGTCGATCAGGAGTATGCCCGTTTCATCGGCCCGGACACCCCCTGGCTCCGGGAGGTTCCCTCCCAGATACTCCGTAACGGAGCGGTTCGATGGAAACAGGCGATGGGACGATTCTTTTCCGGACTCGCCAGAAAACCCGTCTTCCAGAGAAAAGACGGACGGCAGTCGGTCTGGATCACCTCTGAACTCTTCCGCTTTCGGACCAACGACGAAACGCAATTCGAAGAACTGATTCTCGGAACAAAGAAGTTCCCGGTGGGGGTTCTGCCCTTCAAGGCCCATACCCCGTATTCCCGTCCCGCCTCGCTTCACGTCTCGGTCGAGGCCGGGAAGTGGTTCGTCTCCTTCTCCTCGGACGACGGACTCCCGGAGCCGAAGGAAGAGGACACGATCTCCTGGCTCCGGATGTTTTCGGAAGAGGAGCTTGAGGGCAAAACCCTGGGCTTCGACCGGGGCGTGACGATTCCGGTGATGGCAAGCGATGGGCGAAGGATCGATTTCTCCTCCGTCCAGAAGATCCGGATGGAGAAGAAAGAACGGGCCAAAAAACGCTGGCAACGAAAACTCTCCCGACAGGTCAAAGGCTCGAACAACCGGAAGGAGAGCAAAACCCGGCTCTCCCGGACCTTCGAATATGCGAAGAACGTCCGCAAAGATGTGATCCACAAGGCCACCCATGACCTCGTCTCCGATCCCGATCGGACCCTTTTCGTCGTCGAGGATCTCAAAGTCAAAAACATGACGAAGAGGCCGGAACCCAAACAGGAGGATTCGGGAGGGTATGCCAAGAACGGAGCCCGCGCCAAGGCCGGACTCAACTGGGCGATCCTGTCGTCCTGCTGGGGTCTGTTCGTGGTGCTCCTGTCCTACAAAGCCCGGAGATCCGGAAAGCTCGTCATCAAGGTCTCTCCTCAA
>JAJZGM010000219.1 GCA_021828525.1 Nitrospirota bacterium
GCCAGAAGGAGCCCTCGATGAGTTCCTCCCGCAAGCCGCCCCTTTTTGTTCCCGATCCGGAGACCAGCCACAAAAGCCGGGTTCCGGACTATGACAGCCTCTATGCCTCCTCCATTGCCGACCCGGGAACCTTCTGGGGAAATCTCGCAAGTGAGCTCCATTTTTCCAAGGCCCCGACACAGATCCTCGACTGGAACGCCGAGACCTTCCAGGGACGCTGGCTCGTCGGGGCGGAGGGAAACATCTGCGAAAATGCCCTCGACCGGCATGTCCGCGAGGGGTTTTCAAACAAGGTCGCCCTGATCTGGGCAGGAGACGGGGGAGAAGAGGAGATCTATACCTACGGTCGCCTTCTCGACCAGACCGTCCGTTTTTCCCATGTTCTGAAAGGCCTCGGAGTGGGCAAGGGCGACCGGGTCACGATCTTTCTCCCCCCGACCCCGGCCCAGGTGATCGCCATGCTGGCCTGCGCCCGTCTGGGAGCCATCCATTCGGTGGTCTTCTCAGGCTTTTCAGCCACCGCCCTCAAAAGCCGCCTCGAGGATTTCGAACCCAAGGTTCTCGTGACCGCCGATTGCGGCTTTCGGCGGGGAAAGCGCATTCCCCTTCTCGACACGGCGCGGATCGCCAGAAAAGGGCTCTCTTCGATCATGGCAACCCTTGTCGTCCCGAGGGAGGCGACCTCCCTCTCCCTCGAATCCGGAGAACGCGCCCTTCCGGATCTTCTGAAAGAGGTCCGCCATGCCGGACCCCTTTCCCCCGTTTCCGTCTCCTGCGACGATCCCCTCTTCGTCCTCTACACCTCGGGGACCACGGGAAAACCCAAGGGCGTGGTCCACGTCCAGCTCGGCTACATGCTGGGAACCTATGCCACCACCCGCCTCATCTTCGACATCCGGGATTCGGACGTCTACTTCTGCGTGGCCGATCCGGGCTGGATCACCGGCCACTCCTACATCGTCTACGGACCGCTCTTGAACCGGGCCACCATCCTTCTCTCGGAGGGGACCCCCGAATTTCCCGATGCGGGCCGGCACTGGTCCCTGATCGAACGCCACCGGGTCACCGTCTACTATTCGACTCCCACCACAATCCGCCTCCAGATGCGCTTCGGAGAATCCTGGCCAGCCTTATGCGACCTGTCTTCGCTCAGGATTCTAGGCTCGGTGGGCGAGCCATTAAATCCCGAGGCCTGGCACTGGTTCCACCGGGTCACGGGCGGAAAGCTCCCCATCATGGACACCTGGTGGCAGACGGAAACGGGCATGATCATGGTAACCCCCCTGCCTTCGACCCCGGAAAAGCCTGGATCGGCCGGGCGCCCCTTCCCCGGTGTGGTGGCCGACGTCGTCGACGCCGCCGGAAAGAGCATGCCTTATGGCCAGACCGGGACGGTGGTCATCCGGGCCCCCTGGCCCTCCATGTTCCGGACGGTCTTCCGGGACCCGGAGCGGTACCGGAAATACTGGACGGACATTCCCGGTCTCTTTTTTTCTGGGGATTCGGCCCGGAGAGACGAGGACGGCTATTTCTTCTTCCTCGGCCGCGTGGACGACGTGATCAAGGTGGCCGGCCACCGACTGGGAACGGCCGAAATCGAAAGCGCTCTCATAACCCATCCCAAGATTGCCGAGGCAGCCGCCATCGGAAAGCCGGACGAGCTCAGGGGGGAGATCATCAAGGTCTTCGTCGTGCTCCATTCCCACGCCTCCGAGGATCCACCTCCCCACGACGAGATCAAAAAACATGTGAGGGCCGAGCTGGGTGGCATCGCCGAACCCCACGAGGTCGATATCGTCATCTCCCTTCCCAAGACCCGGAGCGGAAAGATCATGCGACGGGTCCTGAAGGCCCGGGAGCTGGGCCTTCCCGAAGGCGACCTTTCGACGCTGGAGGACTAGATGCCCGATGGCTCTCCCCTTGTCTCGACCCTGCTTCATGTCCGGATGCGCGTCAACAACCTCGAACGGACGGTGGCCTTCTATCGGGATATCTTGGGTCTCTCCGAAATCCGTCGCATTGTCTCCCCCCGGGGCTCGAAAATCGCTTACATGAAAGCCAAAGGCTCCGACACCGAACTTGAGATCACCGAGTTTCCCGCATCGGGGATTGTCGTGGTTCCACCGGACCTCGTCCATCTGGCCTTCCGTGTGGACAACATGGACCGGACCCTGGAGCGACTCGGGAGGCTGGGTGTTCCGGTGACTGACGGTCCGACAAAGACCGAGAACAGTGTCTTTGCCTTTATCGATGCACCGGAAGGCTACGAAATCGAACTGATCGCCCCCCGGACCTCCCATCCGGCCTGATCTCCCGAAATTTCCGTCCCTCTCCGGTATGACCGGCATCATAGCAGCCCTGGGGAGAATCCCCCATGATCGATCCGGATCCTGATCCCGCACGGATTGATCATTCACTCCCATCGAAGGGGGACGACATGTTTTTCTGGAACAGGAAAAAGGAGGAGCCATCCGCCAGCCCGGCTCCCCGCCTCAGGGTAACCTCCGAAAAGCTTCTCTCTGAAGCCTACCGTATCGGAAAATACTCTCCGACCAACTGCGAGTGCCCGCCGGCGCCGAACATCATACCGGTCTGGATCGCCAACAACGTGGATGCCTTCGAACTCTATGTCGACCGATTGTATGCGACGTATGACATCCCCCGGGAGACCGAACCGGGACTCTTTCTGGCGATGTTTGACGGGTTCCGGGGCCTGATCCGAAATTGCCCGGATGCGGGGAGTTCGCCCTTCTGCATGAGCCGCGAGGAGGTCATCGAAGTCTCGAAGTCGATCTTTGTCAAGCTTGCAGAAAAAAGGGGAGTCCTTCTGGACCTGTCCC
>JAJZGM010000220.1 GCA_021828525.1 Nitrospirota bacterium
ACCTCCCCACAGGGACCATCTTCTGGCCGCTCTGTCGGCTTTCTCGATTTTTCTGACAATCCTCAGTGTCTCATTCTTCTGGATCCTCTCCGAATGGCCTGACGGGGCGACGGCGACCATGATGGCTGCGGTCGCCACCTCATTTTTTGCCTCACAGGACGATCCGGCTCCCGCGATTTTCCGTTTCATGACCTTCCTGACTCTCGGGTCGGCCACAGGCATATTCTTTCTTTATGCCCTCCTTCCCATGGCCCAGGACTTTCTGACCCTGGCCCTTCTCCTGGGCCTCGTATTGATCCCGGCCGGAATCTTCATCGGACGTCCCGAAACCACCATTCCCGTTCTTGCCTTTTCCATCGGATTCGGGGGCCTTATCGCCCTCTCCTCGACTTTTCATGCCAATTTTGTGGCTTCGATCAACACGGCGGTTGCCCAGAGTCTTGGAGTGTTCATGGCAGCCATCATGACCCGACTTGTCCGATCGGTGGGGGCCAATGTCAGTGTCAGGAGGCTCTATCGTGCCGACCTTCGGGATCTGGCCAGAATCGCCTCCATGGATCCTTCCGCCTCCCTGTCCGGAGTCCTGACCCGAATCTATGACCGGACCGCCCAGCTGGCCCTTCGTCTTCAGATCCTGCCTCCTGGACAACGATCCACATATGGGGAGACATTCCTCCATGCCGGGCTGGCCCGCACGCTTTTCCACATGGCCCGGGAAGAGAGATCTCTCCCTGATGATCTTCGCCGGGACGTCTCACGGCTCCGTGAGAGCTTCTCCCGCTTCTTTCTCCTTCGTTCCCGGGGAGGGAGAGTCTCTCCGGCCCACTGGACTCCTGAATTCCCCCTGCTGGATCCCATCCCCCGCCGGGGGACGGGAGAGTCGGAGATCCTTTCGCTTCTTTCGGAGCTTGAGATCCTGGCTCCTCCCGGCTCCGTAACGCTTGATCCCTTCCATGGACACAGCGGAGGTCTTTCTTGAAAGAGGTCAATCTCTTCGGAGTCTTTCTCTCCCCCTTTCTCCTTTGGGGAACGGTGGCCTTTCTTCTCCTATTGCTGCTCCGTTCCCTGCTCGGGCGTCTTGGCGTCTATGCCCATGTCTGGCACCGGCCCCTTTTCGACCTCTCCCTCTACCTGATACTTTTCGCCATTCTCGTCTTGCTTGCCCGGAGTCTGCTCTTATGAAGAATCCTTTTCTCCTCCGCCTCATCAGGCCGACCGTGACCGGCCTCCTGTCACTTCTCGCCATCCTCTCGGGATACGCCCTCTGGCATTATGACCGGATTACACCCTGGACCCGGGACGGACGCGTGCGCGCCGACTGGGTTTCTGTCGCTCCCGATGTCTCGGGACTCGTGACGGAGGTCGACGTCCACGACAACCAGAAGGTCCTCAGGGGCGAAGTTCTTTTCCGGATTGATCCCCGACGCTTTTCCATCGCCCTGGCTGCCGCCAGGGCCGACTGGATGGAGCGTTACGCCGCAATGTTGGAGGCCCGTCACGACTCCCGCCGATACGAGCGGCTTCTCAAATCAGGAAACGCAACGGAGGAAAAGGCTGAAAACATGATGGCCCGGGCTCTCGAGACCTCGGCTCTTTACCGCAAGGCCTTGTCCAGCATGATGAAGGCCCAGCTCGACCTCTCCCGATCTGCCGTCCGGGCCCGGGTCAACGGCTATGTCACCAACCTGCACCTGCGTCCCGGCGACTTTGTCAGCCGGGGCAAAGGAGTGGTGGCCCTTGTTGACAGCGATTCCTTCTATGTCGACGGCTACTTCGAGGAGACGAAGCTTCCGGCCATCCGGATCGGAGACCGGATGGAAATCCGGCTGATGGGAGTCTCTCCTCCCCTTTTCGGTCGGGTTGAGACGATCTCCAGGGGCATCTCCGATTTTGAGAGAAGCGATGTGCCCGGAACCGTTCCCCGGGTCAATCCGACCTTCAGCTGGGTCCGTCTGGCCCAGAGAATCCCGGTCCGGATCCGTCTCGAAGCCATTCCTTCCCGGATCACATTGGTGGCAGGGCAGACGGCGACCATAATCGACCGGACCCCCCACCGCTCGGATTGAAAAAAAAGGGATTATTTCATACGATATCTAAAAGAGCCCTGAGACATTTCTGGAAAGGACGCGTTTTGTCGGGACATTCGAAGTGGGCAACAACAAAACACAAAAAAGCCTTGATAGACTCCAAGAGAGGGAAGGTCTTCACCCGGCTGTCGAAGGAGATCTCGATCGCCGCCCGGCTGGGAGGCGGCGACCCGGATGGCAATCCTCGCCTGCGCACGGCCATTACCAAGGCCCGGGAAGAAAACATGCCCATGGACAACATCAAGAAGGCTATCCAGAAGGGGACAGGGGAGATCCCGGGGGCGGTTTACGAGGAGCTCCAGTACGAAGGACATGGACCAAAGGGCGTGGCGGTTCTTCTGAAGGTGACCACCGACAACAAGAACCGGACCATCCCTGAAATCCGGTCCATCTTTTCGAAAAACGGGGGAGCTCTCGGGGAAAATGGATGCGTCGCCTGGATGTTCGACCAGAAGGGGCTGATCACCACCCCGGCCTCCGGAGTCACCGAGGACCGTCTGATGGAGATCGTCCTGAATGCGGGAGCCGAGGATGTCCGGCGGGAGGAGGAGTCCTTCGAGGTCGTGACGCAGCCCCAGGATTTCCAGGCGGTGCTTGACGCCATCCACGCGGCCGGCCTTGTGACCCCCTTTGCCGAAGTCACGATGATACCTCAGGTCACCGTTCCCCTCGAGGGAAAGGACGCGCAGACAATGGTCCGTCTTATGGAAGCCCTCGAAGACCACGACGATGTCCAGCACGTCTATGCCAAT
>JAJZGM010000221.1 GCA_021828525.1 Nitrospirota bacterium
CCTTTTTTTACAATACTCTCAGCCATACAAAGGTCAAGGGCAGCCGGAATTCCGATGGGCAAAAGAGGTCCGGGCCGATCTCCCCCTCCGTCTTGATCCTTTCTTCTCCGACCATAACCTCCTCTCTACCGGGCATGCATTTCCGGAAATAATTCAGGGAGTCTAAAGAGGCTCAGCCCTTCAGGGCCTCCAGTATCTCTCCTTAAGGGATCCGCTCCTGTTCAAGGCGGACCCCCTTGCCTTCCAGAATTTTCTCCTTGAGCTCTTCGAAAACCCTCCTCTCCCCCGGGGTGAGACGCAAGAGGTCTCCGGTCGAGGGCTCAGGCTCGCTCACCCACAAGGAACGGTGTCGATGGAGGGTCTCCCGGTCCATCAGAAAGGAGCAAAAGTGAGGGAGTCCTCCGCGAAGCCGGGCGAGGATCGCGAAGCCATGGGTGTCGAGGTCTCCCCAGTGGACCATCTAACCCAAGGCGAGGTACGCCTTATATCTTCGGCCTGAAGGACAGAGTTTTACGGCGTTTTTCGAGTAACCTCCTAGAGAAATCCAGCGTTTCACCCGACCCCCATATCTTTTTCCCGTCCGATTCATGGGAATTTTTCCAGAAGAGAGACCGGTGGGCACTTCTTCTTTGACTCCCGGCAACTTCCCGGCCAGCAGGAGACCCTCGCGACCATCAAGGGGCGGAAGATTCAAAATTTCCAGAAACGGGAATAAAAGTTGCAGGTTCATTTCTGTCAAGGATCCAGCCACCCGGCCCGGACAAACAGCCAGAAGGGATAACATCATGAACCGTCTTGAAAGCTTCCATGAAAACCGCTCCGATCTTCAGTGTTTTCTGGGGAGCATCCTTGAAGGCCTCCTCTCCTGCGATACCCTCAAGGGGGGACCAACGGCAATCCAGAGCGCCCTTGAGCCCCTGCTCAACGCCTTTCCCTTTCTCGACCTCTGCTATGTCCTCGACTCCGACGGGCGGCAAATCGGCCCGAACATTGCCGGAAAGCGCGTGAATCCTGTCCTTACACGCGAGGGGGACGGGGAGGACCGGAGCCGACGTCCCTACTACCTCCAGGCCAGGAACGCCCCGGGGAGCGTTTTGACACCGCCGTATTTCTCCACCGCGACCTCCTCTCTCTGCGTCACAGTGGCCACTCCTGTCCGGGACCGGCAAGGCCTCCTCCGGGGAGTGGTGGTGGCCGACATCGACTTCGAACAGATCGTGGCACTTCTTGAGGACGACAGCCGGCGGAGGTCCATGGAACCCTTTTTCAAGGCGATCTATGCCTTCTTCTCCCTGGGTCTCCTTGTCGTGAGCCTGGGCCTTGCAATCCAGGCCTTCCATTCCCTGGAGCAGGTTTTTCGCCACCTGACAAGGATCGCCGACACGACCCCCTCATTCCAGGCCACCATCCTTCTTACCCTCGCCCTGGCAATTTTCGATCTTTCCAAGACCATCTTTGAGGAGGAAGTCCTCCTCAGAAAGGATGTAAAACGGCACAGTGCCACGCGCCGGACACTCACGCGGTTCATCGCCTCGATCCTGATCGCAATCTCGATCGAGGCCCTGATGCTTGTCTTTAAATTTGCCATCCAGGATCCGTCTCATCTGACCGAAGCCGGATGGCTCGTCTTCTCTGTGGTCGGACTACTGGTGGGTCTTGGGGTTTATGTCTATCTGGGGGCCAGGGCGGAAGTCCTCCTGATCGCAGGCAAATCCCGGGAAAAGCGCCACCATGCCACGGAGACCGGAAACCCGGGGATGAGGGCCCCGGAGAGTCTTCGGCCCTGATCTTCAGGGTCACCAGAATTCGCGAAGATCTACAAAGAGGATGCAGGTTGGACATAATTATTTTAATATGAGCAATTATGTCCAACATTACAAACCCCAAAGTCGGACATGTGAAGGGCCATTCACCTCCCGTTTTTCAGAAAAGGGAACGGGCGGCCCTTCCGATCCCTTCCGTAGCCATGGGATGCGGGTCGGCAAAAGCAGCAAGGTCCCTGGCCGTGAGCCCTCCCGCCAGGGCCAGACCGATTTCCCCGATGAGGTTTGCGGCATCGACGCCCACGATGGTTCCCCCCAGAAGGCGCAGACTCCCCGGCTCAAAAAGGAGAGTGATTCCGCCACCGGTCTCCCCCAGAATCTGCGCCCGGGAATCCTCGGAAAAGTCGTAGCGACCCGAAAGGAAGGGGATCCCCCTTTTTCTGGCCATCTCCGGCACAAGCCCGACATAAGCCGCCCCCGGGAGGGTGAAGACAGTGGTCGGAACTGGCCCCGGATCAAAATAGTCGCAAGAGGCCTCTCCGCCCAGGATGTTGTGGGCGGCCACCAGGGACTGGCGGACGGCGGCATGGAAAAGGGGCGCGATCCCGTTGACATCCCCCGCGGCAAAGATATGGGGCAGGGTGGTCCGCATGGCGGAATCGACCACGATCCCTTTTTTGGACACCTCCACACCCAGGGCGGGAAGGCCCTCCGGAATGACCGGACGGCGTCCCGCCGCCACCATCACCCGCTCGAAGGTGCGGGTCTTGATCTCGCCCGCCTCTCCATGGTGGTAGAGGATGTCATATCCCCCTGACGACGTCCGGACTTCCAGGACATGGACCTCCGTCAGGATTTCGATGGAGGGATCCAGAAGAGAGACAAGCTCCCCCACCATCTCCCCGTCCATCCCCGAAAGGACACGGGGCCCCTGCTCGAAGAGGGTCACACGGCTTCCCAGGGCTCCGAGCATGGAGGCTGTCTCAAGGCCGATGTAGCCGCCTCCGATGATCCCGAGGGAAGCGGGGAGGGTCGTGAGCGTGGGCGAGAGGGCAAACAAATCCCGGCTTG
>JAJZGM010000222.1 GCA_021828525.1 Nitrospirota bacterium
CGTCCGTGGGCGGAGGCTTCCGGCCGCGCCCAAACGCGTCAGGAGGGAGCTGTCCCGGATCGGCCAATGGTCCGCCAAAAGACTCCTTCTCGCCGGGAGCCGGGGAGGAGTGATCCGGAAAAAGTCCGGGCCCGGCGTCCCGAATGGATCGGCCGGAAGGTCCTTCATCCCCGCTTTGGTCCGGGGGAGGTCATGGATGCCTTTTCTCCGGACCCCGATCTCGAGGTGGTCATCCGTTTTTCCGACGGGGCGTCCCGCACCCTGCTTGCCAGAGTGGCCAACCTGACGATTCTCGAAGGGTAAGGCAATTCGGCATCCGGCACCGCCTCCGGACTTTTTTCTGGGGGCAGAAAATATTGCTATAATTGGAGGTATCTCCCTTTCGGGGGCTTCCTGAAAAAGGTCACTAAATTTGAAAGGACGTTTGTTGTGAATCTTTCCAGATCCGATGTCCTTCACGTCGCCCGGCTTTCGGCCCTGGCGCTGTCGGAGGCCGAGGTGGCCAGGATGACTTACGAGCTCTCCGCCATCCTCAACTATGTCGAAGGGCTGTCCACGGTCGATATCTCCGGGGTGGCGGAGGAAGGAGAGTCTCTTTCTCCGACGCCTTTGGCTCCGGACACTCCGGCCCCCTCCCTGTCAACCGAGGGGGCCCTGGCCGGAGTTCCGGACCGTTCCGGAGCTTTTTTCCAGGTTCCACGAATTCTTGAAGAAGGTCGGTGACACATGCTGAGATCCTTTTTGCGTTCCAAGATCCACAGGGCCACCGTGACCCAGTCCGAACTCGAATACGAGGGGAGCCTGACGCTTGACACCGACCTCATGGAGGCGGCCGGGATTCTTCCCTATGAAGAGGTGGTCATCAGCAACCTCAACAACGGGGAACGTTTCTCCACTTATGTCATCGAGGGGAAAAAGGGATCGGGGACCATCTGTCTCAATGGGCCGACCGCCAGGAAAGGTGCCGTCGGAGACCGCGTCATCATCTTTTCCTACGGGATGCTCTCTCCCGAGGAGGTTCCCCACCACCGTCCGGTCATTGTGATGGTCGACGGAAAAAACGCGATCAAGAGCCGGAAAACGGCAGGCCCTGACAACGGGGAGGGCCGGTGAAGAATCCTTTTTTCACGTCACTTTCGGACTTTGCCAAGGGACGGGACGACAAGCGGTTCACGATCGAAGAGGTGACCCGTTATTTCCTCTCCCGGACGGAGTCGCTCAACGCCTCATTGAACGTCTGCCTCTCGCTCAATCCCAACGCCATCAACCGGGCCCGCCAGCTCGATGCCCGGCTTGTCCGGAACGGGGCCCAATCCCCTTTTTACGGGTATCCTGTCATGGTCAAGGACAATCTCGAGATGGAGGGCTTTCCCACGACCTGCGCCTCCAAGATCCTTTCCGGATACGTCTCACGCCGGACCGCAACATCGGTGGCGCGTCTCCTGTCTCTCGGGGCCATCGTCCTGGGCAAGACCAATCTCGACGAATTCGCGATGGGATCCTCGACCGAGAATTCCGCCTTTGGACCTACGAAAAATCCCTGGAACCCCGCCCGGGTTCCGGGTGGTTCCTCGGGGGGATCTGCGGCAGCGGTGGCCGCAGGACTCGCCCCTCTGTCGCTCGGCTCGGATACCGGAGGTTCGATTCGGCAACCGGCCGCCTTTTGCGGGGTCCTGGGCATGAAGCCGACCTACGGACGAATCTCCCGGTCGGGACTGGTGGCCTTTTCCTCCTCCCTCGACCAGATCGGCCCCTTTGCCGTCGAGGCGTCCGATGCGCTTGAGGCGCTGGTCGCGATGGCCGGAAGGGATCCCCTTGACATGACGACGGCCGACCGGGACCCCTCCGAAATGCGGTCAGATTTCCGGACGACGGAGATTCCCGGCCTCCGGATCGGGATTCCGGCAGAGCTGTTCGGAGAGGGACTGGATTCCTCCATCCGCGACCGTCTCGGTGAACTCCGGGACTCTCTGGTCGGATCAGGTTCGCGTGAGGTGGCTGTCACTCTCCCCCACTCCCGGTTCGGGATCAACGTCTACTATCTTCTGGCAACCTCAGAAGCCTCCTCGAATCTTTCCCGCTTCGACGGGGTCCGGTACGGCTTCCGGGTGAAAGACCCCGCCGACCTCCGGGCGATGTACGAGGAGACGCGGGACCAGGGTTTTGGAGATGAGGTGAAACGCCGGATTCTCCTGGGAACCTTTGCCCTGTCAGCCGGCTATCAGGAAGCCTTCTACCGCAAGGCCCGGAAGGTCCAGGCCCTCATCAGGCAGGATTTTCTCCAGGCCTTTGAAGACTGTGACATGATCCTGACCCCGACCTCGCCGACTCCTCCCTTTGCTTTCGGGGAGAAAACCGGGGATCCCCTGTCGATGTATCTCTCCGATGTCTACACGATTACGGCCAATCTGGCAGGACTGCCGGCCCTTTCCGTGCCTGTGGGGCTCGACTCCCAGGGATTGCCCGTCGGGGCCCACCTGATTGGCCCCCCCTGGTCGGAAGGCCGTCTTTTGAAGGTGGCCGACAAGATTTCCGGTCTTTACCCCATGCCCCTTCCGGAGATCCATGCGGGCCATCCTGTTGGATTCCGGGAAGGAGGCCTGACATGACCGAGTCTTCCGTCTCCCTTTTCGGACAATGGGAAGTGGTGGTGGGCCTTGAGGTCCACACCCAGCTGCTCACGAAAAGCAAGCTGTTCTGCCGTTGTGAAAATCGCTTCGGGGCGCCTCCCAACACCCTGGTCTGTCCCGTCTGTCTCGGCCATCCGGGGACGCTTCCCGTCCTGAACGGGGAAGCCGTCCGTCT
>JAJZGM010000019.1 GCA_021828525.1 Nitrospirota bacterium
GGTCGAGGGGGACCTTGTTCCCGGGGCCCGGGTCATCGTGGTCGAGGACGTCGTGACCACAGGGGCCTCGGGTCTCCGCGCCGTCCAGACCTGCCGGGAAAACGGGTACGAGGTCATGGAGGTGGTGGCCCTGGTCGACAGGGAGGAGGGAGGGCGCGACCGTTTCCGGGAGGAGGGGGTTCCCTTCTTCTCCTTTTTCACCCTCTCCGACTTCATCGCCCATGACCGGGACATCCGGGCCGGATAGGAGTCTGCCCGGAGGATCCCATTTTTTTTCTTTTCCGGATTTCAGGTGTTGACCCCTTCTTCTCTCTGGGGTATATTGTGCTTTGCCATTGGATCTGGGAATTCATGTCATCTTGTCCCGGGGCCCGATGCCTGCCGGCATCGCACCGAATCATTGAACGCCATTCTGGGGGAGGGATTATGCAGATTTACAAGATGGGTTCTTTCAATCCTACCGAAGCCAACTACGCCAACATGACCCTTTTTGTGGTGTTTGTCGTCCTGACCGGAGTCGCCCTCCTGACTGCCTTCACGATCATGAAGACCTTCGAGAGGTAGAGGTTTCCGCGTCGTTTCCGGTTCCTGCCCGGAACGACCCACGCATGACGGAAACGGGTTTTTGAAACGACATTCTTTATGGCATTATTCTGATGGATTCATTCCTCATTTCGAGGGCGGGATTTCCCCTTGGCGGGGAGATCCCGCTTTTCTGTTCTTCAGCATGTCTCTGACCTTCGGGCGGCCTTGAAAAAAATCCTTCTCATATCCCTCATCCTCCTCCTGATCGTCGGAGGGACGGCCGGAACGGCCGGGTACTATTTCTACAAGCGTGTGGTCGCGGGAGTTCCCTCAGTCGATTTCCTGCGCCATTACGTGCCCTTCACCACCTCCCACATCTATGACCGAAACGGCCAGAGAATCGGATCCTTCTACAAGGAGCGCCGGGAATATGTTCCGCTGGGGAAAATGCCGCCTCTGGTCGTTCACAGCATTCTGGCCGTGGAGGATGCCCACTTCTACCAGCATGGCGCCCTGGCCTATGGCTCCATCATCCGCGCGGCCATCTCCGACGCCCTGGCCGGATATCTCCGCGAGGGCGCCAGCACCATCACCCAGCAGCTGGCGCGTAACATCTTCCTGACCCACCGGAAGACCTTCATCAGGAAGCTTAGGGAAGCGATTCTCTCCTACCGCATCGAAAAGGTCCTGACCAAGGACGAGATCCTCGAGCTCTACCTGAACCAGATCTATTTCGGGGAGGGAGCCTACGGGGTTTCGGCGGCGGCCAGGACCTATTTCGGGAAGTCCCTCTCCGACCTTACCATCCCGGAGATGGCGATGATTGCCGGCATGATCCGGTCTCCCATCGAGTTTTCCCCCTTTCTTCATCCGGAGGCCAGCAAGCGCCGCCAGCTGGTCGTTCTCGACCGGATGGCCCAGGTCCGCTACATTACCCTGGAGGAGAAGAAGAAGGCCTACGCGGCCCCTCTCGAACTGGTTCCGCCCCTCCATTCGGCAAGTCCCAGCGCCTACTTTCTCGAGTATGTCCGCCAGAAGCTGGAGCGTGAGATGCCGGCGAAGAAACTGTTCGGCGGAGGGCTCCGGATCTTCACGACCCTCGATCTGAGGATCCAGCTCCAGGCGGTCCATGCCCTCAGGAAGGGGCTCCGGGCCATCGACCGGAGGCAGGGATTCAGGGGCCCGATCCGGGTGCTCCGCGGAAAACCCCTTGTGTCAGTTCTCCGCGAGACCCGGCCCGCGGCCGAAGCAGCCATGCTTGAGGACCTGACCGGCACCCGTTCCGAAGTGACGATCCTTCGGGTCGGTCCGAAATACGCCTGGTTTTCCCTGGACAAACACCTGGGGCGTATCGCCGTCGAGCGGGCCCAGTGGGCCAAAACGGTTCTTTCCGGCCCAAAAGTCAACCGGGACAGGAAGGTTCTGAATCCCCTTTCCCTTCCGAAAATCCTGCGGCCGGGGGATGTGGTCATGGCCCACATTCTCGCCCTCACGAAGGAGAAGTCCGGATGGCTCCTCGAGGGATCCCTGGACCAGGTTCCCCTGGTCCAGGGGGCCGTCGTGGCCCTGGACCCCAAGACAGGGGGGATTCTGGCCATGGTGGGCGGGTACAGCTTCAAGCGGAGCAAATTCAACCGGGCCGTCCAGGCCCTGAGGCAGCCGGGATCGGTCTTCAAGGTGATCGATTACGGGGCGGCCCTGGAGAAAGGATTTGCCCCGGGAAGCATTCTGAATGACTCGCCCCTGGTCTTTTTTGACCGGATTCACCACCGGGTCTGGAGACCGAAGGATTTCGAGAGGAATTTCCTGGGTCCTGTTCCCATGAGGAAGGCCCTGGCGGAGTCGATCAATCTGGCGACCATCCGCCTTGTCCGGAAGGTGGGGGTGGGATCGGTGATCGATTTCGCAAGAAGGCTCGGGATCACGACCCCGCTTCCCCATGATCTGACCCTGGCGCTGGGTTCGGCCACGGTTCGTCCCATCGAAATCACCGGGGCCTACTCCGTTATCGCCAACGAGGGGATCCGGGAGCCCCTCCATGCCGTGGACCGGGTTTTCGACTACCACAAGACGACCATTTTCAGATTCGTGCCCGAACCCCGTCCGGTCTATGACCCGGCCTACAGCTACCTCATGACCTCCATGATGCAGAGCGTGATCCGCGAGGGAACGGGGAGGGACGCCCTTTCCCTGGGGGTCCTCCTGGCCGGGAAGACCGGGACGACCAACAACTTCAGGGACGCGTGGTTCATCGGATTTTCACCCAGCCTCGTGGTGGGAGTCTATGTCGGCATGGACGATCACCGGTCCATGGGCCATGGAGAATTCGGAGCCAAAGCCGCCCTGCCCATCTGGATGGATGTGATGAAGGGGTCCCTTCCCTACTTTCCTCCGAACCAGACCTTCCGGATTCCCGATGACATCGTCGATGTCCGGATCGATCCCGACACGGGTCTTCGGGTTCCGCTCACAGCCCGGAAATTCGTCGTGGAGGAGTACAAGAAGGGCGAGGAACCCCTCACTGAGGCGGCGACCGGAACGCCTCTCCCCGATGCCGGTCTCTACAACCTGACCGGGGCCCCCTGAGAGGACTGAGCCCAGACTCCCCTGAAAGGGAAGGTCGCACCCTCCGGGAAAAGCTGATAGAATAGACGATATCCCATACATTCCGGACTCTTGTCCGAATTCACAGGCGGCTTTGTTGGAGGAGACTCCCATGGACCGGGATCCGGCCATTGTCAATTCATCGGCATCCGGGGGAGGGTCTGTGTCGGTCACAGTCCAGCTCCCCGAATCTTTAAGCCTTGCCCTTTCCGAAAAGGCACGATCCCTCGGTCTCACCCGGGAGGAATGTCTCCTGCGCTCCCTCTCCGAGGACATTGTCGCCTCAGGGGTTGTTCTGGGCCCTGTCCGGGCCGAAATCGGAAGGCTCTCCGAAAAAAGTGACCGACTGATGGAAGAGATCCGGGGGGAGTTCCGGGAGATCGACGACCGGAACAGGAGGGCCTATGAGGCCCTGGCCCAGTCGCTCAAGCCCTCCCGGAAGGAATGGGGGCTCATCGGGGGAGGGGCAGCCGTGGTGGCGGGCCTTCTTTTCCTTCTGGCCGTTGTCCTTGGACCCGGGCCTGCCCCCGGGACCATGTCCGGGGCAGGCCCCGGAAAGCCTACGGTCTCTCTTCCCTCCCAGCTCGGGGAAAAGGACAAGTACGTCTATTTCGTGGGCCGATGGTATCTGGGGGTCCGGGACCGGATGTCGACCAAGGAGAGGCTTTTCCTTGAAAACTTCCTGAAGCCCTTCGACAATTTCGATGAGGACCTGAAAGCCCGGAAGGCCGCCGGTCTCTAGATCAGGATTTGCCCGCTCGAGCCTTCCGGGGATCTTCGGGCCGAGGCTGGCTGTCGATGTAGGCCGCCACATCCCAGGCCTGCTGGTCGGAGAGGGTTTCTCCCTTGGAGAGCGGCATGTTCATTTTCACGAAACCCGCGAGTTTGGACACCTTGTAAAAACCCGCCCCCTTGGTGAAAGAATGAGGTCCCCAGACCGGGGGAAACGCAACCTGGTCGTTGTCCGACTGGGTGCCCTGTCCGTCCAGGCCGTGGCAGAGGGAACACCGGGCCTCGAAGATGGTCTTTCCCCGAAGGGGATCGGGAGGACTGGCCGGCTTCGACATCCGGATGATCCCCTGTCCCTTGAGGTAGAGACCGACCGGGGCTCCCCGGGAGACCCAGAAGCTGTAGGCGATGAGGGCTTTCATCGTCTTGCTCCCGACCGGGGGAGGCGTTCCGTTTAAGGAGAAGCGGAAGCAGCCCTGGATCCGCTCTTCGAGGGTGTTGACCTGGTGGTTCTTGCTCCGGTATCGCGGATAGGTTCCGTAGGCTCCCCAGAGCGGGGCCGAATAGGGCTTGATCCCGCGGTCGAGATGGCAGCTTTCGCAGGTCAGGTCGTTTCCGACGTACCGGGGGGCGAACTGGCTGGTGTGGATGAAGATCAGCTCCCCCTGCCGGATGAGCCGGCCCAGGGGTCCGTTGGGCAGGGTTCCCTCCGCGGGAGGAGCGAAGAACTGGAAGTTCTGATTCCCCGTGGCCCCGGTCTGCCGGGGATCGAGAAGAAGTCCTGTGGCAAGAAGAATCAATAGGATCAGAGGTCGGGCGGTCATGGGGTCGGAGTCTCCTTCTCGGGAATGAGCCGGAGGCGGTCCGGCCTGTTTTTCTCGGGGATTTTTCCATAGTCGGGCGGATCGAGGCTGGCGAAGTACTGGGCCACCGCCTTGATTTCCCGATGGGTGAGCTTCGAGGCGATGCCCCGCATCAGGCCTTCGGGGTCGTCCTTCCGCCGGACGACGGCAAAGGAGATCAGCTGGCCCATGAGATAGGTCGTGCTCTGGCCGGCGATATAGGGGAAGTTCGGGGGGATCCCCCTGCCGTCCTGGCCATGGCAGAGGATGCAGGCCGGTATGTTCCGGTCCCAGAGCCCGCGGTGGGCGATCCGGCGGCCGAGCTCCCGGAGGGCCGGGTCGTTTTCGGCGGGATCGTGAAGCTTGGGGGTGCGGACGGTCGAGTAGTAGAGGGCGATGGCCCGGATGTCCCGGCGCGAGAGGTTCTGGACGATTCCGTCCATGTAGGGGGAGTACCGGGTCCCATTCTGGACGCCACGGATCTCGCGATAGATGTAGGTTTCGGTCTGGCCGGCGATCCGGGGTATCCCCACGGAAGGCATGCCGCCCCCGTTGATGCGGTGGCATTCGGCGCAGGCGGTGTTTCCGGGGAGGCCGTTTCCCTGCATGGCGATGGTGTGGCCCCAGGCGATGAGGGCGGCCTCCGTGTCGGCTCCGCTGGCCCGGGACGGAAATGGGGCGACGACCGATACCAGAAGGATCCCGGCCAGGGCCAGCGGGGTGAAAACGCCTGATCCAGACCTCGAAACACCCATCTCCTGCCCTCGTGGAATGATTGGAATTTTTGTCCATTATCTGTCGTCCGGAAGCCATCTGCAAGCGCCGTCTCCTTGAATGAAATCGAAAAAAAACGCATAATCGGGAGCAGAAGAGGGGATTCCAGGAGAGAATTCGCCTGGTCGGGATACCAACAACGATGAAGGGATAGGTGAATCATGGGGATACGTATCGGGATCAACGGCTTCGGACGGATCGGCCGGCTGACCTTCCGGGCCATGCTGGAGCGTTGTCCCACCTGTGTGGTCGGGAACATCGAGGTTGTCGCCATCAACGATTTGACCGATTCGGACCATCTGGCCCACCTGCTGAAATATGATTCGGTTCATGGGGCCCTGAAGCAACATGTGGCGGTCGAAGGGGAATCGATCGTGGTCGACGGACGTCCCATCCGGGTCTTCAAGGAAAATCATCCCTCCAGGATCCCCTGGGAGGACCTTAAGGTCGATCTCGTCATCGAGTCGACCGGCCGATTCGAGGACCATGAGAGCGCCTCGGAGCATATGAAACACGGGGTGCGGAAGGTCCTGATCACCGCGCCGGCCCAGGGGGCCGACTGCACCCTCGTCATGGGGGTGAACGAAACCCTCTACGATCCCGCAAAGCACAACATCATCTCCAACGCCTCCTGCACCTCCAACTGCCTCGCCCCCGTGGTCAAGGTCCTTCACGAGGCCTTCGGGATTGAACGGGGCTTCATGACCACCGTACATTCCTACACGAATGACCAGAGGCTCCTCGATCTCCCTCACAAGGACATGCGGCGGGCCAGGGCGGCCGGGGTCTCCATGATACCCACCACCACCGGTGCCGCCCGGGCGATCGGGCTTGTCATCCCGGAAATGGAGGGCCGTCTCGACGGAACCTCGATCCGGGTGCCGACCCCCGACGTCTCCTTAAACGACCTGACCTGCGAGGTGAGGGTTCCCACCACCGTCTCCGATGTCAACCGGGTTCTCGAGGAGGCGGCCAACGGACCGCTCAAGGGGATCCTCGCCTATTCGACCCTTCCCCTGGTCTCGATCGACTACCGGGGCAATCCCCATTCCGCCATCGTCGATGCCCTTTCGACAAGGGTTGTCCGGGAGCGAATGGTCAAGACCCTGGCCTGGTACGACAACGAGTGGGGGTACTCCTGCCGGGTGTGCGACCTTGTCACCTATATCTGCAGTCATTTTTCCTGAGGGCGAACCAATCCGGGACTGGCCCGAACAACCTGACCAAGGAGGAAGGGTGGAGCGATTGAAGCAGTGCGTCGACCAGATTGATGTCCACAACAAGCGCGTTTTCCTGAGGGCCGACTTCAATGTTCCCCTTGACGGGGACATGCATATCACCGACGACCGCCGCATCCGGTCTGCCCTTCCGACCATCAACTATCTGATCGACGAGGGAGCGAAGGTGATCCTGGCCTCCCATCTGGGCCGTCCCAAAGGCGCTCCGGATGCGAGGTATTCCATGGCTCCGGTGGCCAAGAGGCTCTCCCGGCTCCTTTCGAAGGAGGTCCACTACACGGGAGAGCTTGTCGGGCCGGCGGTGGAGCGGGAAATCGGGAAGATGGCGCCCGGAGAGGTCTTCCTTCTGGAGAACCTCCGCTTCGACAAGGGGGAGGAGTCGAACGACGAGGAGTTCTCGAAGAAGCTGGCGCGCCTGGCCGACGTCTATGTGAACGACGCCTTCGGGACCGCCCACAGGAGCCATGCCTCTGTCGTGGGGATCACCCGTTACATCAAGGAACTCTCCATCGGGTTCCTGATGAAAAAGGAGGTCTCCTACCTGAAGGGGGCCATCACCAATCCGACCCGTCCCTTCGTGGCCGTCCTGGGAGGCGGCAAGGTCTCGAGCAAGCTGGGCGTAATCGCCAATCTCCACGAGAAGGTGGACAAGATGGTGATCGGCGGGGGCATGGCCTTCACTTTCTATCGCGCCATGGGGCTTGAGACCGGGAAATCCCTGGTCGAGGAGAACCTCGTGGATGTCGCCCGGGAGATGATCGACAAGTCCCGCACGAGAAACGTCAAGTTCTATCTTCCGATGGACTGCGTCGTGGCGGAGAGCCGCGAAAGCAATGCCCCTACAAAGATCGTTCCCTACCAGGAGATCCCGCCGGGCTGGACGGCCCTCGACATCGGTCCGGCCTCCGTCCGACTCTTCTCGGAGGTCCTGGAAAATGCCAAGACCATCCTCTGGAACGGGCCGATGGGAGTCTTCGAGGAGGATGCCTTCTCGCGGGGAACCTTTGCCATGGCCCATTCGGTGGCCAACTGCTACGCCCTGACGATCGTGGGAGGAGGAGATACGGCCCTGGCCGTCTACCGGGCAGGAGAATCGGACAACATGACCTTCATCTCGACGGGGGGCGGTGCGGCCCTTGAACTTCTCGAGGGCAAGGAGCTTCCCGGCCTTTCGGTGATCCCCGACGCCACCTGAGAAAGGGAGCGTGCATGCTGATGATCGCCAACTGGAAGATGAACATGACCAAAAGCGAGATTTTCGCCTTTCTCGATTCCCTGGCCGGAGAGGACCGCTGGAGGGCCTGGCGGGACAGGGGTGTCCGCCTTGTCCTCTGCCCGTCCTATCCCTATCTCGATTTTCTGGGGGACCAGTGCAAAAGCCGGAATCTCCCTTTCGGGATCATGGCCCAGAACATGTGCGCCTTCGAAAAGGGAGCTTACACGGGGGAGGTCAGCGCCGCCATGCTCAAGGACCAGGGTGTCGAGGGGGTCCTCCTTGGACATTCGGAGAGGCGCCAGTATTTCGGGGAGACCGACGGGGCCGTTGCTGAAAAAGTGACGCGCGCCCTGTCCACAGGTCTTCTTCCGGTGGTCTGTTTCGGCGAGACCCGGCAGGAGCGTGAATCCGGAAGCTGCGCCGAGGTCTGGAGCCGGCAGGTCGGCCCGGTGTGGGAGCGGGTCCGGAAGAGCCGGGCGGAAGGGATCCAGACCCCGGTCTATTGGGCCTATGAGCCGGTTTGGGCCATCGGGACCGGTCAGACCGCCGGTCTTGAGGAGATCCGGGAGGTTTCCTCCCATCTCAGAAAGGCCTTCGGCGAGGACTGTGCCTCGGGGCTTCTCTACGGGGGGTCGGTCAATGACGAGAGCGTCTCCGGGCTCTGCGAAAAGGGGACCGTTCACGGCTTCCTGGTAGGAACGGCCTTTCTCGACGGAGGCAATGTCCTCCGGGTCTTCGACAGGCTCTTCGGCCGTCCCTAGGGCAGAAGGGAACGCCGCCAGGGTTTCTAAATGACATTTCATCGTTTAAGGGAAGGAACCGTTTCATGAGCATTTTCATCACCATCATCCATGTCCTCACCTCGCTTCTCATCATCGCCGCCGTCCTTCTCCAGTCTGGGAAGGGAGCCGAAACCGGGGTCATGATCGGCGGCTCCAGCCAGTCGATGTTCGGAGCCCGGGGGGCCACGCCCTTTTTGAGCAAGGTCACGGTCGTCTTGGCCACCATCTTCATGGTGACCTCTCTTTCGCTCGCCCTTCTCAAGCAGAACCCCGTCGGATCCTCCCTTCTTCTGAACGCCCCGATCAAGGCGCTTCCGGCTCCGGAGGTTCCAGCCAAGAACCCGGGATCACCCGCTCCAGTCAAAAAACCCTGACGGGTTTTGGCACATCATTGGGACCCCGGCTCATTCTCATGGTTCTCCTTCTGCTGGTCCCTGCCTGTTCCCGGGGAGGGGCCGGGGGAACCGATCGGGTCTTCTCCCTTGTTCCCCGCCCGTCTCCCCTTCACGGCCGCCTGACCTTCGACATCCTTTCCGATCCCAAGACCTTCAATCCGGCCCTGGCCCAGGAGACGACCAGCACGCAGGTCCTCGGCTATCTTTTCCGGGGCCTGACGCGGGTCTCCCCCTATGACGGCCAGATAAAGCCTGATCTCGCGGAAGGCTGGAAGATCGATGCCTCCGGCATGCGGGTCACCTTTACCCTGGAGAAGGGGGTGCGCTGGTCGGACGGAACCCCCCTGACTGCCCGGGATGTGGTCTTCACCTTCAACCGCATCTACTACAATCCAGCTGTGGCGGCCGCCGTCCGGGACATTCTTATGGTCGACGGAAAGCCCTTCACGGTCCGGGCCATCGACGACCGGACCGTCATCTTCGAGACGGCGAAGCCCTTTGCCCCTCTTCTGGAGGAGCTGGGGGTGGAGATCCTTCCCGAGCATCTCCTCTCGAAGGCCGTGGACGCCGGACGCTTCAACACCACCTGGTCGGTGAGGACTCCGCCGTCCGGAATCGTGGGAACCGGGCCCTTCCTCCTCAAGCGATATGTTCCCGGACAGTACCTCCTTCTCGTCCGGAATCCCCTCTACACGCCCCCTCGGGGACTCAAGCAACCGATCCCGGCAGATCTTCCCTATCTTGACCGGGTCTTTCTCAGGATCATACCCAACCAGAACAGCGAACTTCTCCGATTCCTGGCGGGGAAAAGCGACCTGATCGGAGTGAGTCCCTCCCAGGTGCCGGTCCTGACCGACGCGGCGGCGTCCCGGGCCTTCCGCCTCCTTGTCCGGGGGCCATCCCAGACGGAGACCTTCCTGACCTTCAACGAAAACCTGAAAGCACCGATTCCTTCCTACAAGGTCACCTGGTTCCGCAGTCGACGTTTCCGGCAGGCGATCGCCTACGCCATCGACCGCAATGCCCTGATCAATGTGATCTACAACGGGCTGGGGGCTCCGATCCCCGGTCCGGTGAGTCCGGCCAACAAGATCTTCTTCGATCCGGCGGTCCACCGTTACCACCATGATCCCGACCGGTCCCGGACCCTTCTGGCAGAAGACGGATTCGTGCGGAAGAAGGGGCGGCTCTATGACGCCTCCGGCCACCGGGTCACGATCCTTCTCATGACCAACACCGAGTCTCCGGAACGGATCTCCATGGCCCAGATGATCCAGGCCATGCTCGCTCCCCTGGGCATCCGTGTCAGGGTTGTCCCGCTCCAGTTCAACATGCTCTCGACGATGGTCCTCTCTTCGCATCAATGGGAGATGCTCCTGTTCGGACTCACCGGGACCCTGGACCCCCACGGAAACGCCACCGTCTGGCGGTCATCAGGTTTCCTCCATCTCTGGAACCCCGGAGAGAAGAGCCCTTCCACCCCCTGGGAGGCCCAGGTCGACCGTCTCTTCGACCAGGGGGTCGCAACCTTCGACGTCGGGCGCCGGAAGAAAATCTATGACCAATGGCAGGAGATCGCCACCCGGGAGGTTCCGATGGTCGATCTTGTCAGTCCCGACGCCATAACGGCGGTCCGAGAGACCCTGGGGGGAATTCATCCCACCCCTCTGGGCGGGGTGATCCCCCACATCTCGCTTGTGACCCAGAAGGCCCGACTGGTGATCCGGTGATAAGGGCCCTTCTCCTCCGCCTCTCCCACATGCTCCTGGTTCTTTTGGGAATCGTCTTTCTCTCCTTCGTCATGATGGATTTTGCCCCGGGGGACTTTCTCTCCCAGATGGCCCTCAATCCCCAGATTTCCCCGCGCGTGATCGCCTCTCTCAAGGAGCAGTACGGACTGGGGCTTCCCTTCTTCACCCAGTTTGTTCACTGGATGCGCGCCCTCCTCCATGGGAATCTGGGATACTCCTTTTCCTACCATGTTCCCGTCTCCGACCTGATCGCCCAGAGGGTTCCGATGACCCTCCTCCTGACCGTCACCGCCGTGCTTGTCTCCTGGGGAGCCGCCCTCCCCCTGGCGGTCTTCGGGGCCCGAAGGGAAGGGGGTCTTTTCGACCGGACCCTTCTCTCCTTCTCCTATCTCTCGATTTCCGTCCCCTCCTTCTTCCTGGCCCTCCTGGGACTTCTCCTGGCCGAAAAGACGGGATGGTTTCCGATCGGAGGGGCCCGCTCGGCCTTATCTTCCGGTGCGGGATCCGGAGAGCGCCTTCTTGACCTTGTCCGGCATCTGCTCCTCCCCTCCCTGACCCTGGCCCTGGGGAGCTTCGGAGTGCTCTACCGCCTCATGCGCTCGTCCGTTCTGGAAGTGCTCTCACAGCCCTTCATGACGGCCGCCAGGGGGCTCGGCCTGCGCGAGCGCGTTATCTTCTGGCGATATCTATTCAGGAATGCGGTCAACCCCCTGGTGACCCTCTTCGGCATGGAGCTGGGCGGCCTTCTTTCCGGGGCGGCCTTTACCGAGATGATCTTCGGTTGGCCCGGGATGGGGCGTCTCATGCTCCATGCGGTGATGACCCGTGACCTCTATCTGGTTATGGGAGGGGTCCTGATGGGAGCAGTGCTCCTTCTCCTGGGGAACCTCCTTGCCGACATGATGCTCTATCTTCTCGATCCCCGGGTCAGGGAGAGGACATGAGGGAGAGGGCAGGGTCATTTCTGCGAAGGGTGGGCGTATCGGGGGGGCTGCTGCTCCTCCTGGGTATCACGAGCCTCTTTGCGGAATTTCTGGCGCCCTACCGCTACGATGCGGTCCGGTTCGACCTTCCCTATGCCCCTGCGATCTGGCCTGAAATGGGAAAGGGCGGCCTCGTGGTTCCGGTTCTCGCGCTCAAGGATCCGGTGCGGCGCCGGTATGTGAAGTCCGGTCGGACGGTTCCCCTGCGGTTTTTCTGCCGGGGAGAGGCCTACACGATGTGGGGGATCCTCCGCTCCTCCCGCCATCTGGTATGCGCCCGGAGTCCGGGCCGCCTCTACCTGATGGGGGCAGACCTCTTCGGACGGGACCTTTTTTCCCGGCTTCTCTACGGCATGCGCTTTTCCTTTCTCCTCTCTCTCCTGGGCGTGGCGATCTCCTTTTCCATCGGGACCGTGGTGGGGCTGGTGGCAGGGTATGCCGGGGGCTGGACGGACCGGATCCTGATGCGCCTCTCCGAGATTGTCATGG
>JAJZGM010000223.1 GCA_021828525.1 Nitrospirota bacterium
GGCTTGATCCGGCCTTCAGCAAAGCCTTGATCCTTTCTCCCCTTTTGTTCCTTCTCGTCTTTCCCGGACCGGCCCCGGCCGCGAAACTCCCGGATCACTCCCGGAAGAACCGCGGTCCGGTCGCCGGCCCTTCCGTCTTCCGCCATTTTTATGGACGGATCGAGGGCCTTGACCTCTCCCGCCATCCCATGACCCTGTCGGCCATCATGGGTATGGGCCGTCCGCTGGTCTTCCGGTTCGAGGGACTCCTGGTGCCGGACACGGTGGTGGTCTCGGGGGGAAAGGCCGTGGGAGTGAAATCCCTGAAGAAGGGACAGCTCCTCAAGATCGACTATCGGGAGGATCCGAAGGGAGGACTGATCGAAAAAATCTTTCTCCTGCCAGAAAAAGCTCCGGCGACTCCGAAGAAAACGGATTTTCTTCCCCCCGGCAAGAAAGGGTCCCCGGAACATTGATCCCGGGTCTTCTCCGTCTGCCTGGACTCACCGGGACGACTCCAGGTGGTCGGGCATGAAATGGAAGAAGATTCCGGCGGCCAGGGCGGCCACCCCAGAAAAGACGAGAAAGGCAAACCGGAACCCCACGTTCCCCACGGAGAGACCCTGGAGCGCCGGCCCCACCACCGACCCCAGGGCCATGGCGATCTGGGAGAGCCCCATCAGAAGATTGAAGCCCTTCTTCCCCCGGGTCACATCGCTCACGATCAGGGCCACCGAGACCCCGTAGATTCCGGCGGCGATTCCGTCGAGGATCTGGGTCGCAAGAAGGATCTCCGTATTCATCGTTGTGGCGCAGATCATCGAACGGACCGGCATCAGGAAGAAGGCCAGGGAAAAGACCAGCTTGTGCCCCCACCGGGCGCTGACCCTGGCGGCCCACCAGGCGACGGGAACCATGGTGGCCTGGGCCAGGATGACCACCCAGGCCAGCTTGCCGTTTCCTCCGTCGAGGAAACGGAGATAGAGCATGAGAAGGGGCATGACCGGGGCATTGGCCACCTGGAAGAGGGCGGTCGCCAGAAGCAGCGTGCGGATGGCCGGGTTCCGGAAGAAGTCGGAAAAGACCTGTCCCAGAGGGCGGACGTCCCGGACCTCGTCCCTCTCCTCGAGACCCGGTCCGTTCTCCGCCTGAGGGTCGACCATGTCCTTTTGCCGGATCAGTCCGATCGACAGGATGGCCAGGACCGAGCCCAGGGTGATCGGGAGAAAGCCTGAGACGAGTCCCAGATGGTGGATCAGGGCGGCGGTCCCCGCCGCCGAGAGGAGAAATCCCGCATGGTTCCACATCTGGGTCTGTCCCATCGTCCGGGCGAAGTTTGGGTGGCCGGAGAGAGAGAAGGCCAGGGTCGAGGAGAGGGTGAAGAAGAAGGCGCTGGCCCCTCCGGACAGGAACAGGAGAGAATCGGCGGCGAGGTGAAAATCCCCGACCAGGGGAAGGAGGGTGAGTCCGAGACCGTAGAGAAAGACGACCAGGGCCAAAAGGGAGCGGTGATGGGGGGTCATTTCCGCAAAAAGGCCGGACAGTGGCTGAAAAATGAGCGTTCCCGAACCAAAAAGGGCCGTTGCGACCCCGATCTCGGAAAAGCTCCAGCGGGACTCCTTCAGATAGTCGGTCAGAAAAGGGATGCTGACGCCGATGATGACGCCAAGCCAGAGATTGACGAGATTCAGCCCCAGGAGGCTCCCGGAGAGCCAGGAAGGGAGAGGGGTTTTTCCGGAGGATTCCCCGGTCACTCCTCTCCTCCGAATTCGGGGAGGGGGCCTTCAAGAAGGGAGAGGATCCCCGACAGGGGAATCTCAAGCCATCCGGGACGGTTGTCGATCTCGTACAAAAGCTCGTAGAGGGCTTTTCTGAGAAGGCAGAGGCCCAGGATTCCCCCGGCCCGGACGGAATCCGGGAGAAGGCCGGGAGTGGTTGACATCTCTGCCCCGTAGGCCCGGAGATAGCGCCTGACCTGGCCCCGAAGCCACTCTTCGGCCCTCTCCCTCCCTTCAGGACCCGGAGGCAGGGCCGACATGGACAGGTAGTGGAAGGAGCGGAGCATGCCGGCCACATCCTGAAGGGGGGTCGTCCGGAGCCGCCTGCGGGCCAGCGGAAGGGCCGGCTCCCCTTCGAAGTCAAGGAAAACCACCCCCTCCGGAGAGGTCACCAGAACCTGTCCGAGATGTAAGTCCCCGTGGCATCGAAGGCGCATCCCCCCCGCTCCCCGGGCCCGGCAGTCCGAGAGGAATCTCCCCAGATCTTCCCTTCGGGAAAGGAGGACTCCGGCCCTTGTCCGGGCGGACAGGGGAAGTCGCGGCAAGACCTCTTCCAGAGTGCCATTGAGGCGCCCGAGACCCTCTTCGATCTCATCTGAAAGTCTTGTCAGGTCCTCCTCCCCGAAGGGACGGGGGGAAAAATCCGGGTCGGCAGGATCCCTCCCCAGCGCCCGATGAAGGCGGGCCGTCTCCGTCCCCAGCCTCTTGACCATCCGGTCAAGCGACTGTCCGTCGCTTTTTCCTGCCAGGACGGCCGGAAGGCGGGCGAGGAACCAGGACCACCCATCCCCCTGATTCTCCACGAACTCCTGGAGAAGGGCCAGAACCAGGGGATCTCCCTCCTTCGTTTTTGCGAGGAGGGCTCCGAAGGTGGCCGGAATGGGGACATCCTCCCCCTGCCGGGCGAGGAATTCCCCGACTTCGAGATCGGGATTCATCCCGGGGGAGAGCCTGCGGAAACCCTTCAGCATGAGCCGGCGCCCGAAGAGAAGAGAGGTATTGCTCTGCTCCCCCCCGAAGACGGTCGGGACCAGGGAGGGAT
>JAJZGM010000020.1:0-1000 GCA_021828525.1 Nitrospirota bacterium
AAGCCGGTGGCGTTCCTTTATTAAAACCTCTCCGGGGTTCTGGAACCGGGTGATCTCAAGGCCCAAGCCATGGAGAAGGGACTTGAAGGTGAAGTCCAGCGCCTCCCGGCATTCCCGGATCACGGAGGCCCATTCTCCCCGAAAGTAAAAAAGTTCGGCCGATTTGACCCGCGTTCCCGCATTCCAAAGGTTTCTTCTGGCAAGGTTGCCCGGACTTTTCACGACCACTCCCTAAACCTTCCGTCCGACGACGACGGCTTCCGCTCCTTCGGAAAAGAGAGAGATTTCCGGAACCATTCCCACCGCGCGGAAGGCCTCGGCGATTTCCTCGGGCCGGAGCAGATGATTTCCCTGGACATGTTCCCCCAGGTTTTGGGCAGCCAGCGGGCGTTTCCGGGGGGATCGGAGTGATTCCGGGGTGTCAGGCCATGCCGGCTCCCAGATCACCACGGCTCCCCGGGGAGCCAGATGGCTCTCGAGAATCCGAAAGACCGTTTCCTTTTCGTCCCAGACATGGTGAAGGGCCCGGTTCATGGCGATCAGGTCGACGGGACCCTCGTGGGCAAAGGTCTTGATGTCGCCCGTCCGGAAGCTCAGGCGGTCAGAAACGCCCTGATGTTCGGCAAGAAGGCGGGCTTTCTGGACGTTTTCCTCGAATCCGTCGAGGCCTGTTCCACGGAGGCCGGGACATCTCTTGGCCAGGCCTCTCAGATACCAGCCATTGCCGCATCCGAGGTCGACAACCATCCCTCCTTTTTTGTCGAGTTCCCTGTATATGGGGAGACTTGGATAGATCTCCCTTTCGAAAAGTCCCGAAAAATTGGCTTCGAGCATAGCTCCGAACCAGGGCAGAATGTTCTTCCGTTCTCCCAAGACCTTTTCGCCGGGCCGCTCACCTGTTGGCATGAGTTCGGCGGCCCGGTCGGCCATGTGGGTCGAGAGAACCGAGCCGATGGCGACCGGCATCAGGGTTTCGGGATGGGAAGGCCTCATCAAATCG
>JAJZGM010000020.1:1010-12242 GCA_021828525.1 Nitrospirota bacterium
AGTCGCCATTTTGGGTCAGGAGGTAATGATTCCCTGCGAGATCGAGGTAGCCAAAGGCGAAGGCCGCCTCGCTCCAGCGCCTGACATAGGCCGGATCCATGCCGGTTTCCTTCGCAATCTCGTCTGCGCTGGTGGCCCCCAGATGACGGACGGCCTCGAAGAGGCCGTTGATGATGCCGATATAGGCCACATTGAGGCTCAAGACCCCCTGAGCCTCTGTCCGGGTCTGTTTTTTCGTTTCTTCGATGAGGGATTCTTTCACTGGCAGCTCTCCATGATTTTCCGGCCACAACGCCCTCCATTATATCAGCATTCTTTTGACTCCGCCGGCTTCTGATGTTTCCGGAGAAGAAGGTCAAGAGGTTTTCCTGACGCAGATTTTTTCTCGGGAAGGGAGCCGCCAGAAAGGTCGATCAAGGGTTCGCAGGCCTGTAGAAGCAATTGTGCGTAGGCCTCCCGGTCGTAGCTGTAATCAGGCGAGAAGGTCTCATAGGCCCGGGCGCGGGAGGCGGGGTCGGGATCGCGGGCTCCTGTGATGACAAGGGAGATTCGCTCCCCCGGATGGGGAGCCCGGCCACGGGCTGCCAGCTCCTGGGCCACGATCGCCTGGAGGGAGGCCTTGCGGTAGTCTCCCGGCTCCTTTGAAATCCTTTTTCTGATCACGAGCTCCGAAACCGGAATGCGGCCGTCCCCGAGCTCCTTCAGACCCTCGTCGAGCAACTGTCTGGCTCCGGGGAGAAGGGTCCGGTATTCGCGAAGATTTTTTGCCTGCGCAAGATGGTCGACCATTTTTTTCTGTACCTTGGCAATGAAGGGAGGGGTATCGCTCCGGCGAAGCGCGATCCCGCGGATCTTGGTTTCTCCGGAACGGAAGACGCCAAGATAGCGATTGGGAACCGCCAGGCCGGGACGCCCCTTTGAAGGGAAAAAGAGGATCCAGTGGTAGAGACCCTCGATTCCGATCGAGAGGCCCGTCGTCCGGGAGATTTCGTCGGCGAGGAGGCGGCATCCGGTTTCCTCAAGGTCAGGGCGAGAGAGCCAGAGGGAATCCACGATCCCGTGGAGAAAACGATATCCGTGACTTTCCGCTACCTCTTTCGCCTGGAGAAGCTTTTCCCGGCTCAGGGCGGTGACGCATTCATGGGCTTCCACCTTTCCGAATCGCGCATTCTTGTAGCCCAGATAGCCGAAGGAGACGACGAGGAGCCACTTGAGGGCCCCCTGACGTCCTTCGTATTCCTGCCTGAGGCGCGGGTCTCCGGTCGATTGTTTGAGTTCCTTGTAACGACGTCTCTTCGCGAGCAGGGGATCGAGGACTGCGGGGACCAGACCCTTTCTCCGTGTGCAGAGATGGTGACCGCTGTCCGGGATCCGGTTTTCCGGACAGCAGCGACAGTCGACTGTTTCCGGGGAGATGTTGTGCGCTGTCATGAGGGACGGGTACATCGAGGCAAAGTCGAGTTCCACGACCGATTCGTGGAAACCGGGCCTCGGAAGGAAGACCATGCCACCCTTGTCGCCTTCGAGGAGATCAAGTCCGTTCCGGAACTCTTCCGGCGTTCCCTTGTCCCGCGGAACGAGAATTCCGGAGGAGATGGCGTATGCCATCTGCATGGATGTGATGCCTGTTCCTGTGGAGGTTCTGGCAAGATGCTGGACAGGGATCCGGGTGACCCGGGCCTGTTCGAAGAGGCCTGCGAGACCGGCTTCTTCCAGAATGAAGGAGTTTTTCCTGTCCAGATGCCATCGACCGAGGAGAGAGACACCGCCGGCACGGAAGACCGTTTTCCCGTAGGAGAAAAAAGACCGGTCCTTACCCGGAGAGACCTCCTGCTTCCCGTACCGGTTGAGTGCCAGCGGGATTCGCAGCTTCTCCGAAAGGGCCAGAATGCGCGGAAGGATCAGGTCGTCTCCCCGGCTGGTCAGGATCAGGTCCGGGTCCTCCCTTTTCAGGAGGGTATTGAGGGTGGCCAGAAGTTCCCGGGGATCTTCTCCGTCGATCACCCGCCTCTCACCGTCAACCTCGACAACCAGTCCTCCGGAGGAGCCATGTCTTGCCGGACCGGATTCCTGTTCGAGCGTGATCGAGACGGAACTGATCGGGGGCACGGGAGGATCCGTGTCCCAGGGGGAATCAAGAAGCGCGACCCTGTCCGGAAGCCTGTCGATCCGGCAGAAGGCCAGGGGAAAGAGGCCCGTTTCGTAAAAGTAAAGCTGCGGAAGAGGAATATCGCAATTGTAGAGGGTCACGTCCGGAAGACGGGAAGCCTGTCTGACAACTTCGAAAAAGTCGGTCGGAGAAAATGTCGTGACCTCGAGAACAGGATGAAGGATCCCGCTGAAAAGTTCGATGCGCTCCGTTTCGGCAAGCCCGAGGGAAAAGCGAAGACGTTCGAGGCGCCGCCGTATCCGTTCAAGGGCGCTTCCTGTGCTCCCCACATAGAAGCGGGGGCGGAAGGGGACAGGAAAAAAAAGGCGGTCACCCTTTTCGGTCAGGATCCAGAGCAGCATGCCCTGGGGAGCGGGATAGGCATCCAGAAGCCATCCTGTTGTCTCAGGACCGGAGAAGCGCGCCACGATCTTCGATATCCCGGAGGCGGCGTTCGAGGGAGAGGCGCTCGCGCCGCTCTTCAAGAAGCATGCAGAGCAAGATCACCGGAAAGGGGTCCACGGGAGAAAGAGAGGCGCCGGCCTGGGAATGAAAGCGCGCGTCGTCGAACAGGCTGTCCAGGATGGCCTGATCCTCTTTCCTGAGCGCTTTGCGGAACTTCGACATCTCGTCCCTTGTCTGGTCCACGATCATCGTGAATGTCGGAAGGGTTCGCCCCATCAGGGCTCCTGTGTTCCGAAAAGACGTCCGGGTCTATGGCGTCCTCCGGTTCGGACCACCGGAGGAGGAACGACAAGGCTTCTGGAGTCGGATGATGATTCGAGGAGCGAAAAGAGCCGTCGGGAACGTCGGTCCCTGTCTGCTTCGTAGCGGTCGACCGGGATGAGACAGGGAGTTTTCATGCCGAAGGCGATTCTGCGAAGCGTTGCCATGACAGGAGACAGGAGTCCAAGGGATTCCCGTTCGGAAACCGCTCTGTCCGAAAAAAGGGGAAGGAGGCCGGACAGAAGGATCAGGGAGGCCCCCGTTTTCTCGATCATTTTCTCAAGACGGGAGAGCACAAGCGTGTGAAATTGGTGGATGGTGACCGTTCTTGAAATATGGACACGGGACAGAACATTCCGGGGATTCTTTCCGGCACTCCGGGATTCCCGCACAAGAATCTCCAGATGAAAAACATTGTTCCCGCAGACGATGATGCACGAAGATATTGGCTGGAGAGGATCGAGAAGATGTCGTGCCAGGATCCGGTGGGTAAAGAGTCCGAGCAGAGGGTCCTCCCCCTGCAGGAGCAGTGGTCGTCCCGATCTCCCCTCCTGCAGAAAAGAAGGCAGGAAAGAAGGATCCTCGGAAAAGAGTGTGAGCGGCGGTGTCAATGGGGACCTCCGACGGAGGGGCGAAAGACTCCGGCAACTGTTCCGACGATGCGGAAGGCCCTGTTTTCGGATATCGGGATTTCGTCATAGTCGGGATTTTCCGGAACGAGGATGATATCTCCGTTCTTTCTGCGGAGTCTCTTGACAGTTGTTTCCCCGTCGATTTCGGCGACCACGATCTCCTCGTTTTCGGCCGTGTCCTTTGCACGAACGAGAACGTAGTCTCCGTCCAGGATGGCGGCCTGCTTCATGCTGTCGCCTTTGACCCGAAGAAGAAAGATCGGGCCGGAAGGGATCCAGGAAGGGTCGATCGAGACCGTATCCAGACGGTTTTCCTCCGAAAGGATCGGAATGCCTGCCGCGACGCGACCGAGAACGGGAACAGGAATCATGGGCGGGAGGACCGATTCCATATCAAGGGCCCGGGCTCCCTTTCGTCGCAGAAGATGGCCTTTCCGGACAAGCGCGTCAATGTGTTTGTGAACGGCGCTGATACCGCGGATTCCCATTTTTTTTGCAATTTCCCGAAGGGTGGGAGGATAGCCGAGCTGTTCGGTATGCCAATGGATGAATCGGAGAATCTCCTCCTGTCTTCGGGTCAGTGGCTCTCTTGAGCTGTCCATGCGTCCGCGGATGCCTCCCGTTATGGTGATCATTTGTTCACCAATAACCTTAGCAAAGGTGTCGGGATCCGTCAATGGCCACCTTCAATCCGCCAGAATGTTCGGGGGGGGTGTCCGTCGCAGTTCTTTCTTGCGCCGGATCATCGTGAATTTTGGCGCGATTTGACTCGGACCCCCTTTGTTAAGTATCATACTGCCGAATTTTCCCTTATGTGGCAGAGAGAATTTCCTTCCGATACCCAAACTCAAGGAGTCAAGAGCCAATGAAGCTTTATGAGCACGAGGCGCTGGGATCCATCTTCAAGAAATATAAGATTCCGGTCCCTCGTTATGTCTTTTCCGCAGAAATGAACGACGCCGTTCGACAGTTTGTTGATAAGGAACCCGGTGTTGTCATCAAGTCGATGGTTCTGGTCGGAAAGCGCGGAAAAGCCGGTGCTGTCAAGGTCGTTTCCGACAAGTCTCAGGTGGAAAAGGTCTTTTCCGATCTTGCAACCCGAGAGGTCTATGGCGAAAGATCGATCGGAGCCCTTGTCGAGGAAAAGCTTGATATCGAGAAGGAATTCTATCTGAGTGTCACCTACTCGACAAAAGATCGGGCGCCTGCGATCATCTTCAGCGAGCACGGCGGGATGGATGTCGAGGAAATCGATCCGAAGCTTATCCATACCTATATCGTCTCCGATGTCCGTTCCGTCTATCCCTACCAGATCCGTCAGTTCCTGGCCGGAATCGGGTTTTCCGACAAGGAGCTCCTCCGTCCCCTCTCCGAGGTGATCGTCAATGTCTATAATGCCTTCTGGGGCTCGGAGAGCCGCCTTCTCGAGATCAATCCTCTCGTGGTGGCCCGATCCGGGGACAAGCGAAAGATTGTCGCTGCCGATGCGGTCGTCATTCTCGACGATGATGCTTCCGTCAATCCCGCTGTCGTCTATGGTGCCAGAAGTGCCCAGGGCCGTCCGCTCACCCAGCGCGAACAGGATGCGATCCTGATCGACCAGGGGGACCATCGGGGGAAGGCGGGTTCCTATGTGGAACTTGATGGGGATATCGCAATGATGACTTTCGGCGGCGGAGGATCGACGGTCACGGCCGAGACTGCCATCGAAGCGGGCCTGAGGATTGCCAACCTGACCGATATTGGCGGAAATCCTCCGGCAGAAAAGATGTACCGGATCTCGAGGATCATTCTCTCGAAGCCTGGCCTGAAGGGAGTGCTGGTGTGCGGTGGTACGGCCAGCAACACGCGGATCGATGTGACTTTGGGAGAAGGCTTGGCCAAGGCTCTGGATGACATGAATGCCGAGGGAAAGCTCGACAAGAACCTGGTCTGGGTCGTACGCCGTTCCGGTCCTGAATATGTCAAAGGTCTCAAGATGCTCCATGAGTGTTTTGTCAGGAACGGAATCCGCGGAGAAATCTACGATTCGCAGCTCCCCATCACGGAAGCGCCGATTCGTCTGAAGGAATTGCTGATCAAGCTTGTTGGATACAAGCCGGAAGAGGTTGTCTAGGCTTTCAAACCATACTGAGGGAGAATGTCTTGAAGGGAACCGTTTATCTGAATGACAAGACGGGTATCGTCGTGATTGGGGCCACCGGCCGGGAGGCCTCCCAGGTGATCAAGGAATCGGAGACCCTGTATCCCGGAATCATCAAGGCCGGAATCACTCCGGGCAAGGGTGGATCGAGCGAATTGCCAGTCCCTGTTTTTGATACCCTGAAAGAAGCCGTGAGCGATCCGAAAGTCGGAAAACTTCTAAACACGGCCCTGATCTATGTGCCTCCGGTCTCGGTTCTCGATGCGGTGATGGAATGTCTGGACAATGGAATAAAGGTTCTGTATATTATCACCGAACATGTTCCCATTCGTGATTCTGAAGTCATTTACCAGGAGAAGGTTCGTCGGGGAGCCATCATTGTCGGCGGGACGAGTCTCGGGTGCTTCGTTCCTTCCGTAGGAAGGATCGGCGCAATTGGCGGAAAGGATCCCACGGTGGCATTCCGGGATGGCGGGATCGTCGTCATTTCCAAGAGCGGGGGGTTGACGGTCACCACGGCTGAAATGTTCAAGCGACGTGGATGGGGAACCTACATGGCTCTTGCCATCGGCGGTGATATTATTTCGAATACCACCTATGCGGATGTTCTTCAGGAAATCAAGGGCGATCCCCGGGTCAAGGGGGTGGTCATGCTTGGTGAGCCCGGAGGGTCTTACGAAGAACAGGTGGCCGGTCTGATTATGTCAGGCGGCTTCGACAAGCCGGTGGCGGCATTCATCTCGGGCAGATTCCAGGAGAGAATGCCGGAAGGCGTGGCCTTCGGCCATGCAGGCGCGATCGTCGAGCGTGGCATGGGCAAGGCAACGGACAAGATCGCCCGACTTGAGGCGGCCGGAAAGAAGTATCCCGTGAAGGTAGCCTTTTACTACCACGATCTCGTCAAGACAATTGAATCGCTCGGAGTTCCTCGGGATTTTGAGGACAGCACCACCGAGCATGTGAAGCCCCTTTACTCCACGTTCTAGGGGCGAATCAACCGAAGGGGGGTGAGGGAAAATGGCAGAAGAAAGAACACAGTTGGCGACAGGACCTGCGATTGTCGGAGGGGTTGTCATCCTGGCGGCGCTTCTCTTTTTCATCATTTTTCTCGGGCAGGGTGCCGAGAGCGCGAACCACATGAAGGCATGGTTGCCGGGTTCAGCCACCCATCTCTGGCCATAATAGGACTCTTTCCTTCTATCTTAAAAATCTCTTTGCTTTTCCCTCATTCCCAGTAGAAAATTTCCGGCTGGGGATGGGGGCTTTTTTTTGACAATAAATCAGGATAAAATACTTGGACGCGGTTTCGCGTCCTTTTTGTTTCAATGGAGCGTTTTGGAAGCCGGGGTGCCCTCATCGGATGAGTGGCGGTTCCAGGATCCCGGATAGTGTGGACACATCCCCTCAAGGAGATTAAGCAATGGCGCTTAACCTGACTCAGAAAATCATCAAGAATCATCTCGTTTCCGGAGAAATGGTCCCCGGAAAGGAAATCGCGATCAAGATCGATCAGACGTTGACGCAGGATGCGACCGGGACAATGGCTTACCTCCAGTTTGAAGCCCTGGGTCTCGATCGGGTCAAGACCGAATTGTCTGTCTCCTATGTCGACCATAATATGCTTCAGACTGGCTTCGAAAATGCGGATGACCACAGGTATCTCCAGACTGTTGCCGCCAAATATGGAATCGTGTTTTCCCGGCCGGGAAACGGAATCTGCCATCAGGTTCATCTCGAGCGTTTTGGCAAGCCTGGCAAGACCCTTCTCGGATCAGACAGCCACACCCCGACGAACGGGGGCCTCGGCATGCTTGCGATCGGGGCGGGAGGACTTGACGTGGCCCTCGCCATGGGAGGGGAGCCCTTTTACACCACCATGCCGAAAGTTGTTCTGGTCAAGCTCACGGGCAAGTTTCAGCCCTTTGTGTCGGCCAAGGACGTCATTCTTGAACTTCTGCGGCGTCTTACCGTCAAGGGAGGCGTTGGCCGGATATTCGAATACGGCGGGGAGGGTGTGAAGGGACTGTCGGTTCCGGAACGCTCCACGATCACGAACATGGGCGCGGAGCTTGGGGCCACCACCTCGGTCTTTCCCTCTGATGAACAGACCCGCAAATACTTGAAGGCCCAAGGCCGTGAAAATGATTATGCCCCCTTCGAGGCCGACGCCGGTGCCACTTATGATGAAACCGTCGAAATTGATCTCAACACCCTTGAGCCTCTGATTGCCCAGCCCCATTCTCCCGACAATGTGGTCAAGGTCCGTGAAATTCAGGGAATCCCCGTGAGCCAGGTGGCGATCGGATCCTGCACCAATTCCTCCTACAAGGACCTTCTCGGAATCGCGGCCATCATGAAGGGGAGGACGGTTCATCCCTCTGTCAGCCTGGGCTTTTCGCCCGGATCCCGCCAGACCCTCGAGATGATCTCCCAGAATGGGGTCCTTGGAGACCTCATCACCTCGGGAGCCCGTCTGCTCGAATCGGCGTGCGGACCGTGCATCGGGATGGGATTTGCCCCCCCCTCAGGCGGTGTCTCTGTCCGGACCTTCAACAGGAACTTCGAAGGGCGTTCCGGGACCAAGGATGCCAAGGTCTACCTTGCAAGCCCTGAAGTGGCGGCGGCCTGTGCCATCACGGGCGTGATCACCGATCCCCGGGATCTCGGAATCAAGGCGGAAACTGTTGAGATTCCGGAAAAGTATGTCCTCGATGACCGCATGATGATCTTTCCCCCCAAGGACGGTCATGGCATCGAGGTTCTTCGTGGGCCCAACATCAAGCCCCTTCCGACACGCGATCGCATCTCCGAGACGGTTTCGGGGACGGTGCTCCTGAAGGTAGGAGACAATATCACCACAGACCACATCATGCCGGCCGGAGCCAAGGTGTTGCCGCTCAGGTCCAATGTTCCGGCCATTTCCCAGTACGTCTTCGAATCGGTGGATCCGACCTTTCCGAAGCGTGCCAAGGAGGCTGGTGGCGGATTCATCGTCGGCGGAGCGAACTACGGACAGGGTTCAAGCCGTGAGCATGCCGCCCTTGCCCCGATGTACCTTGGTGTCAAGGCGGTTATCGTGAAGGGCTTCGCCAGAATCCATCTGGCCAATCTCATCAACTTCGGCATTCTTCCCCTGACCTTTGTGAACGAAGCCGATTACGACAAGATCGACAGGGATGACCAGCTCGAGTTCAGCACTTCAGGACTCGAAAAAGGAACCCTCGTGCTCAAGAACCTCACAAAGAAGATCGACATTCCGGTCAAGCATTCTCTTACGGCCCGCGATCTGGACATTGTCCGTGCAGGCGGAACCCTGGCCTATGTGAAGGGCCGGAGCAAGTAGGTCTATCTGTCTTTTTGTATTCACCGGGGGCCGGAGAATATCCGGCCCTTTTTTTGACCGGATCAACAATCCCTTTTCAATCCAGAAAGGAACCCGCATGAGCAAGGACAGTGAGGAAAAGGATGTGAAATGGCGAACCCGGGTCGGGGGCCAGGTGGACGGCAAGCCCGTTGTCAGGGGATACCCCCTGGATGACCTGGTCGGTCGAGTCTCCTTCGCAGAAGCAATCTACCTGATCCTCAAGGGCGAGCTTCCCACCGAGAGGGAAAAGAAGATGATGGAGGCCATGCTTGTGGCCTGCATCGACAATGGAATCGGACCTCCGTCTGTGGTTGCTGCCAGGACGGTTTTTTCCGGAGGAAATGCTCTCAATGCCGCGGTTGCCGGCGGTGTCCTGACTCTTGGCGATTCCCACGGAGGGGCGATCGAACAATGTGCCCGCATTTATCAGGAGAATTTTCCTTCCGATGTGGTCGATGTCAAGGCCCACGCCAAGGCGGTGGTCGAGGAGTTCGACAGGAAGAAAAAAAGGCTTCCGGGCTACGGCCACAAACTCTACAAGCGTGATCCCAGAACAATGCGGCTTCTCGAACTGGCCAAGGAATTTGGGTATATGGGGCGGTTCGTGGAATTTGCCGTGGCGGTTCAGGACGAGCTCGAGGCCAAAAGCGGCAAGAATCTTCCCCTGAATGTCGACGGGATGATCGCGGCCATTATCTCCGAAATGGGGCTCTCCTGGAAAACGGGTAAGGGAATTTTCATCATCGGTCGCATACCGGGGCTTGTGGCGCATGTTGTCGAGGAGTGGGAGCGGGAAAAGCCTTTCCGTCGTCTGGAGGAAGGAACCTATGTCTATGATGGGACCCCTGTCCGTCCCGTTCCGTCAAAGCCATTGTCTTAAGGATCAATTTGCAGGAGGGAAAGGCATTCCTTTCCCTCTTGATGTTTTACCGAACATTTTTTGTTAGGATATCACCCCATATGAAGTTGCCTATAGAATGTCCCAGGTGAAAGACGAATCCGGACGGGATTTTTAAAGTCCGGGAGACAGGATAGCCCAAGCCATGGCCGAAGAAAAGATCGAACCGGTCATTCCTCCACCCCTTGAGGATATTGAACAGAAGTTTCCCTCCTGGTACCTGGGAGGCGTCAAGCTCGTTCTTCTGACCCTTCTGATGATCATGTTCCTCTCCATGGTCTGGGGAACCTGGGAGACGATCGAGCAGGCTTTCATCCATGCAAAAAATGGCCTTTTGTCGATGCTGAAGTCCCTCCTTGTCAACATCCTTCTCCTGTTGGCCCTGCTTGAGGTCTCAAGAACGATCCTGACCTACTTTACCCTTGGACGGGTCAAGGTGACCTATATTGTCGATTCGGTCCTGGCGGTCCTTCTTTCCGAAACCCTGGTCACCTGGTTCTCAAATGAGCCTCTTTCACGATATATCGAGCTGGTCATGGTTCTCCTGGCATTGACCATTCTTCGGGTCTATGCCATCCAGTACCACCCTGCCCCTTACGGAACGAAAGAAAAACGACCATTTCTTGACCCGACCCTTCCCCGTGTCTGGAAAAAGAAGATGGGATGGGTCTCCAAGGAAAAATCCCCGCCCTCCAAATGAGGGGGGGCTTCAGGCCCTCCTCAAAGGTTCCCTGAAAGCCAGAACCGTGCCATTCTCGGATTTTTCCGTGGCTGCGTTCCACCCCTTGTCCAATTGAATTGCTCAGGCCCTCTCTGGTAGACTTTAACTCCCGAGCATGCAAACTGACGCCCCGTTTTTTCTTGTTTTTACGAACATTGTCGGGAGGGACGCGTGCGGTTTCCCCTTTGTCCTCCCCCCAGGGCGTCTTTCATTTTGGATTCAGCCAGCCGACGGAGTCAGACAATGGATAGTTTACCCAAAGAAAGTCAATCCCTGGTCCATGTGTCAATCAATGGAAGGGATTATGAAGTCCCTGCAGGGTCGACGATGGTCCAGGCAATGTGGTACACGGGCCACGAAGTCATTCATGGGATCGGATGTCTGGGCGGAGTGTGCGGCGCGTGTGCCACCGTCTATCGCATGAAGGGGGATTTCCGCCTTCGGAATGCCCTGGCCTGCCAGACGCTTGTCCAGGACGGCATGAGCTTTTCGATGCTTGACTCCTATCCCATCCAGAGGGCCCATTACGATGTGGCGGCATTGACCGATCCCAAGGAGGAGCTGTTCACCTTTTATCCGGAATCGGCGACCTGCCGGAA
>JAJZGM010000224.1 GCA_021828525.1 Nitrospirota bacterium
GAGGAAGGTTCCTCCATAGGGTCGGACGGCTCTCGAGAGAGCCATTCCGTTCATGATCGCCCCCATGGCATGTTCCCGGACGCCGAAGTGAAGATTCCGTCCACCCGGGGTCCTGAGCTGGCAGTCTGTCTCGCCCTTGATGAGTGTGTTGTTCGAAGGAGCAAGATCCGCCGACCCTCCCCAGAGGAGGGGCTGCATGCGCGCAGCCTCCTGAAGGACCGTTCCGAAGGCCTGCCTGGTCGCCATGGGCTTGTCGGCAGGTGAAAAGGCCGACAGGCGTTTGGAGAGCCCGGATGGGTGGATGCCCTTCATGGCCATTTCAAAGGTCGCGGCTTCCTCCGGGTGGGAGACCCGGTAGCGTGAAAAAAGCTCCTGCCATTCCTTTTCCTGGGCTGCGCCCCTTTCAGCGACCCGGTCGAAGATCTCCCGGACATCGTCCGGGACCAGAAATTCCGGCGCAATGGGCCATCCCAGGTTTTCCTTCGTCCGGACGACCTCCTCCGGCCCCAAGGGCGTTCCATGGACATGAGCCGTATCCTGATAGGTCGGGCTTCCGAATCCGATATGGGTCCGGATTGCGATCATCTTTGGCGAATCTCTCTCCTGCGGAAGCTGGAGGGCGGGGTCGGTTGCCCAGTCGAGAGCCTGCCGGACAAGCTTTGTGTCGTTGCCGTCGGGGATCTCCCGGACAGCCCATCCCAGGGCCCGGAAGCGGGCGGGAGTGTCTTCGGTAAAGGCCAGGTCGGTGTTGCCGTCGATCGAGATGTGGTTCCGGTCGTAGAGACAAATCAGGTTGGAGAGTCCCTGGTGGCCAGCGAAGGAGGCGGCTTCGTTCGAAATCCCCTCCATCATGTCTCCGTCACCGGCCTCGACAAAGACCCGGGGAGAGAGGATCGTCATGCCGGGCCGGTTGAAACGGAGGCCCAGGTAACGGAGGGCCAGGGCCATTCCCACCGCATTTCCGAAACCCTGCCCGAGCGGGCCGGTGGTGGTTTCGACTCCCTTCGTGTGGCCGTATTCCGGGTGTCCGGGGGTCCGGCTCCCCCATTGTCGGAATGACTTGAGATCGTCGATGGTCAGTCCGTATCCTGACAGGCAGAGCAAGGAATAGAGCAGCGCCGAGGAATGGCCTCCGGAGAGGACGAACCTGTCCCGTCCAGGCCAGTCCGGATTTTTGGGGTTGGCCCGCAGATATTCCCGCCAGAGGATGAATGCCGGGGCCGCGAATCCCATAGGGGTTCCCGGATGGCCGGAATTGGCTTTCTGGACAATGTCGACGGCAAGCATTCGGAGAGTGTTGATGGCCTTTAATTCCGTCTCCGGTGAGAGGGGCTGAAGGGAGGTCGCCATTGAATTCTCCTAAGATCTTCTGGACGGGTGATCGGATCCGGCACTTCTTTTGGGATGGACCGACTTGGAACGTCGTAAGCTGTGTCATGTCAGGGATGTGTTCCTGTACCCGCTACTATTGCCTATTTTTCACCGAAAATCAAGGGAGTTTTCAGTCATGATTTTGTAAAGGTTCATATTTGAAGATAATTTGTGAAGGTAACTCTTGACCTTTTTCCATGGTTTTGTTAAGAGAAAAGGATTGTGGTTTTAATCAAAATTTTCTGAGACGACAGGCAATCCTATGGATATGACGGGAACGGGAAAGACAGGGCCGGTGATGTCAAACCGGGAAGAGACCCGTGTGGAGGAGAGGGAATCGACTCACAAGGGAGCGGAGCTGTTCACTCTTTCGGGTGAAAAGGGGGAAGAGCTCGGACAGACAATCTCCCGCGCGATCTCCTGGCTGGTCTCCGCCCAAAATCCGAATGGCTACTGGGTCGCCCCTCTCGAAGCCGATGCGACCATTCCCTCGGAGTATCTCTTCCTCCATGAAATCATCGGAAGGCCGCTCGATCCCGGATTGCGGAAAAAAATTGTCGAATCGATCCTGTCCCTTCAGGGAAAGGAGGGCGGCTGGCCCCTTTTCAGGGACGGGGACCCGGATATCAGCGCCACCGTCAAGGGCTACCTGGCCCTCAAGCTCTCCGGGTTTTCTCCCGAAGACCCGGCTCTCGTCCGTGCAAGGACCTGGATCTTGTCCCAGGGAGGGGCCGGGAAGGTCAACGTCTTTACCAGGATCGCCCTTGCCGTATTTGGCCAGTTCGACTGGGAAAAGGTTCCGGCCCTTCCGGCCGAGATGGTGCTCTTCCCGTCGTGGTTCCCCTTTTCTATCTATTCGGTCTCCTACTGGTCGAGGACGGTAATCGTTCCCCTTCTTTTCATCTATCACCATCGTCCTCTCGTCAAGCTTCCTCCCGACCGGGGAATCTCCGAACTTTTTGACCCGGCCCATCCGGATGGGGAGAGGTTTCTCCCATCCCGGACATTCTTCACATTTCGAAACATTTTTCTGAGGCTTGATTCTCTCCTGCGCTTCTGGAACCGTCATCCCGTCCCCTTTCTCAGAAAAAGGGCTCTGAAGGCGGCCATGGAATGGATGATGCCTCGTCTGGCCGGAGAAGGCGGACTCGGGGCGATCTATCCAGCCATGGCCAATAGCGCCGTTGCCCTTCACCTTTCCGGATATGCTCTTGCCCATCCCCTGATGCAGCGCGTACTTTCCTCGATAGATGACCTTGTCCTCCCCATGGCGGAGAAAGTCCTGGTCCAGCCTTGCGTCTCTCCGATCTGGGATACGGCTCTGGCACTGGGGGCTCTTGTCGAGGCCGGACTTTCCCCTGATTCGCCAACAATCGACAGGGCCATGGAATGGTACCG
>JAJZGM010000021.1 GCA_021828525.1 Nitrospirota bacterium
TTCCCTCTCCCCGGGCCGCCCTCGACGGTTCTCCCTTGCCGGGCGAGACCCCGACATACGGCTCCCGGAGCAGGGATTTTGGTATTGCAGAAGGGCCCCTCCCGGATCCGGACAGTCCAGTCCGGGGAAGGCCCTTTCAGGTCGTTCTGCATTCCGTTCTTGGTGAGTTCCTGAGGCCCTCTTCAAGGGCCTGGATCCCGACAAACGAAACCCCTTTCAAGAATTACCCGGCAGAGAGTCTGTCCGGCAAACGGGGACCCTCTTCAACGGAGGCCCTCCCGCTCCTCTTGCCGGACGGGTGGGCGCCGGGGATTGATCCCCCTGGTGGAAAGCCCGTCCCTGTCCGCGCAAGTATGTACGGGCCTTTGGTGAATCTCCAAATCCGGCGAGAGGGGCCCGAGGCTTCGAATCAGGCCCTTGGGTGATCTTTCCGGCCGGGGGCCGTTGGGAAGATTCGATTTTTCATCCAAAACCAAGGACCCATTTCTTCGACTCCTGAATGTCCCCCTTTATCTTCCGGACCGTCATAATTGTGGCACTTCTTCGGCATCCTCCAATGCGGACCTTTCCTGAATTCCATGAATTTCCCTGATTCTTGGCCAGATAGAAAGACAGGAATTTTTTTCCTGTCCAGAGGTGAAGGAATTTCCGAAAATCCGGGTCATAGGCAGGTATTATATTGATTTATAAGGAAATTCTTAAAATGGCACGAGCATTGCTTGGCTCAGAAGGCAAGGAGGACCTTCGATGAGACGCGCCGAATTCGCACTTGTGTCAGGAGCCCAGGGACAGGAAAAGATGATCGATGTCCTGTCGAACAACCTGGCCAATGTGAATACCCCTGGATTCCGGAAGGACCGGGTGACCTTCAGGACCTACCTCCCCCATCGGGAATATCTTCACAGAACCCCGTCCGATCGTCCGGGATTCCGGATGACACCCTTCGGGACCTTTCCAACCCCCTGGGGAATGGCCGGATCCGACATCCCCCATGCCGGAGTCGACCGGATCTATGTGCGCTACGAGGAAGGAGAGTTCCAGGGAACCGGAAATCCCCTCGACGTCGCCCTGTCGGGAAAGGGTTTTCTGACGGTCCGCACGGCGGGCGGGACATTCCTGACCCGGAACGGACACCTGACACTCGATTCGCAGGGACATCTGATGACACACGAAGGTCATCCTGTCCTGGATCCTTCCGGGAAGCCCATTCTTCTTCCTCCGACCTCCCGGGAAAAAATTCATATCGACGGATCCGGAAAGGTCTTTTCCGGAGATCAGATGATGGGGCAGATCGGAATCTTCGAACCCGCCGGGGGCAATGACAGCCTGGTCAAAGTGGGGGAAGGTCTCTTTTATTCCCCGGAAGGTCTCCAAAAAGGTGAAGCCCGGGTCAACTCCGGGGGAGTGGAAGGATCGAACGTGAAGGGAACCTCCGAGATGGTCCGGATGATTCAGGGGATGCGAACCTATCAGACGGATCTTCAGGCACTCCATACCCTGAACGATCTGACGAACCGGACCGTCAACGACATGACAGTGATCGCCTAAGCGATCGGAGAGGAGAATCCATGTTTCGAGCCCTCTGGACCGCTGCCTCCGGAATGGAGACGCATCAGTCCAACCTCGATGTCATCACCAACAATCTCGCAAACGTGAATACCACGGGATACAAACGCCAGCGGGCGAATTTCCAGGATCTGATGTACCAGACCATGATCCCGGCCGGAGAGGCACAGTCGATCGAGGGAAATCAGGTCCCCACCGGTCTCCAGGTCGGAATGGGAAGCCGCCTGGCCTCGGTCCAGAAGGTCTTCCTCCAGGGGTCGCTCAGAACGACCAACAATCCCCTTGATGTCGCGATCCAGGGGAATGGTCTGTTGGTCGTGAAACTGCCGGACGGAAGGCAGGCCTATACCCGGGACGGGACCTTCAACATCGACAGCAAGGGGCGGATGGTCACACCGGATGGCCTGACGACCGATCCCCAGATCGTCGTTCCCAAAAATGCCAAGTCGGTCCACATCTCTCCGGACGGGGAGGTGACGGCCACTGTTGCCGGGCAGATGGCCCCTCTCAGATTGGGACAGCTCGTTCTGGCCCAATTCATCAATCCGGCGGGACTCGAGGCCCGGGGAAACAATCTCTTCATGGAGACGGCCGCCTCAGGCAAGCCGTCACTCTCCAGTCCCGGCGTCAACGGGGCCGGCCATCTCCAGTCGGGCTTTCTTGAGGCGTCGAATGTCAATGTGGCCGAAGAGCTTGTCAACATGGTGATCGGCCAGCGGGCCTACCAGATGGATGCCTCGGCGATCCGCACCGTCAACCGGATGCTGGGCTACACCGCCACCCTATAGGAGTTGTCATGCCGACTTGGATGTTTGTCGGGATTCTGGGAGCCATGATCTTTCTGGTCTCCCCCGCTCCCGGAGGAGCGGAAGGCTCAGGAGAGGGCGTGTCGCTTCTCCGGGAGGGAACGGGGCTTCTGTCCTTTGACCGGCGGGAGATTGCGGCGCGGGTCCGGAAGGATCTCGGGCTGTCCCCCGATGCCCGGGTCGAGATCGGGAGCCTTCCCCGGCATTTTCATGGGCCCCTGGGGAACAACCTTTCGGCCCGGATGACGGAGGAGGGGCGTCAGGCGGGCGGGAGGTACATCTTTCTGCTCAATATCCTGGCAGGGGGAGTGGCCCGGGAGTCCTTTTATATTCCCGTCAAAGTCACGGGAGGAGCATTGAATCATTCGAGGCCTCCCGGAACGGAGATGACAGAGAACGTCAAGGAGGGGGAGGGGTCCCTGGTCCATTCGGGGGACACGGTGCGCGTGACGGTGATGGGTGCGGGGTTTCTGATCCGTTTCTCCGGAATCGCCCAGGGAAGAGGGTTTGCGGGAGAGAGGATTCCCGTGATCAATCCCGTCTCGGGACGAAGTCTGACAGGACTTGTGACGGGCCATGACCAGGTCGTGATCCGTCTCTCCGGGAGTCCGTCGTGACGGCGAGGGCCGCAATGACCTGTCGTCTTGCGAGCCTTTTTTTGATTTTGGTCCTGGGAGGGTGCGTAAAGACTCCTCCCCCGACGCCGGTCACCTATGAGGACGGGGCCCCCCATCCCCTCCCTCCCGTCCCCAGGGAAAGGGCTTTCGACGGATCCCTGTATGCGCCGGGAGGTCTGGGAGACCTGGCCTCCGACCACGTGGCCCTCTCACAGGGAGATCCTGTGATCATCCGGTTCGGACTGAAGAATGGTTACCCGGGGATTCCCCAGGGGCGGGTGACACGCCTGGTGGGTCAGGTGGTGCGGGTGGAATCCTCCGGGAGTCTCCTCGTGTCGGCCCAGAGGTCCATCAGGGACAGTTCGGGAGTCCGAAGGGTCGTTCTTGTGGGCCGGGTGGCCAATGGATCCATCGAAACGGGTAACGAGGTCCCCGTCTCCCTGGTCTCCATGCTCAGGTTTCGGTCAGACAGCCCCTCTGACCATAAAAAGGCTCCGAACTTCCAGCCTCCCGGAATTCCGGGAAAGGCCGCGGTTCCTCCGGTGGGTTCCGGAGGCCAAAAGAGGAAAGGGCAAGGAAGGACGCCATGAGCAAGGTTAAAGTGAGAGGGGCCGGAATCGCGCTCCTCCTGATCCTTGAGGTGTTTTTTTCCGGGACATGGCGGGCGGCCTGTGCGGAGCGGATCGGGGATATCGCCCGGGTTCAGGGAATGACCGACAACCTTCTGGTCGGCTACGGCCTCGTCATCGGCCTTCCCGGAACGGGGGACACAAGCCGGAGTCCGTTCACCCGCCAATCCCTCGTGTCGGCTCTCACCAGACTTGGGGTCAATGCCAGGGCCCTGTCGTCGGCCATCAAGGGACGTAACGTGGCCGCGGTCATGGTCACGGCCCGCCTCTCTCCCTTTCAAAGAAAAGGGGCCCGATTTTCCGTCCGGGTGGCCTCCATAGGAGACGCCACATCGCTTCAGGGAGGAACGCTCCTGCTTGCTTCCCTCAAGGCCCCGAACGGCCAAGTTTATGGTACAGCCCAGGGACCCGTCAATGCCGATGCCCCGGGAAGGATCGGGGAGAATGTCCGGAATTCGGATCCGCCTGAAGGAAAGCGGACGAGCGGGATGGTCTCGGAAGGAGGGCTCGTTGTTACAGGGGTTCCGGTCCCCTTCAATGGACGCCATCATCTGTGGATTAGCCTGGACAAGGCAAATTTCACCACGGCTGCGAGGATTGCCAGGGCCATCAACGCAGCAATGGGAGGCCGTCCGGCGGTGGCCCAGGATGGCCGGAGCGTTCAGGTCTCGATCCCGGAGGAATCACGGGGAGAGGTTGTGGGGTATATGGCTCGCATCCTGAACCTGCCGGTCACACCCGACCGGGCTCCCCTGGTCGTGATCAACCAGCAGACAGGCACGATCGTCATCGGCCGGGGTGTGGAGGTTTCGGAGTGTGCCGTCAGCCACAGGGATCTCTCGGTGGTTGTCACCGGAAAGAGAGTCGTCTCTCCCGCTCCCGACCGGAGCATTCCCCTCACGTATGTGCCCAGAACGGTGACCCTTCGTTCACTGGTGACAGCCCTTTCCACGCTGGGAACCCGGACGGGGGACATGATCGCGATCCTGGAGGCGCTCAAGGCATCAGGCGCCCTCGAGGCTGAAATCCGGATCGTCGGGTAGGAGGCCACAATGAGGTTCGAAAGGCTTCCCGGAATTGCTGGCGGGCCCGGAGAGAAATTGCCTCCGGAGGCTCCGGTCCGAAACGGGTCGAAGGAGGATCCTCTCGCAAAGGCGGCCCGGAAATTCGAAGCGATGGTTGTGGAGGGGATGGTTCGCGAAATGTGGAAAACCATCCCGTTTTCGAAAGAGGAAAGCGGCTCTCCGGGCCTTTCCATTGCCCAGGAAATGTATCAGAAGGAGTTGTCAAAGGAGCTGGTGGGTGCGGGAGGATTCGGACTCGCCCGGCAGATTGTCGAAGATACCCGGAAAGGCGAGGGATTGCCGGAAGTCCCATCTCCGGCCCCGGTTCGTCCGAGCGTATTATCCGTCACTGTATAGGAGGTCAATCATGAGTGGACTGGTCATCAACACCAACGCGGCGTCTCTGGGCGCCCAGTATAACCTGAACGAAACCCAGAACCGGATCAACCAGACGATCAACCGCCTGTCGTCCGGCTACCGCGTGAATGCTCCTGCGGACGATCCGGCCGGGTATGCCATCGGCCAGGTCATGGCTGCCTATATGAAATCCGTCCAGCAGGCCGTCCGGAATGCCAATGACGGAGCGAACCTGATCCAGACAGTCGGAGGGGCCCTTCTGACGGACAACGAAATCCTGATCAAGATGCGGTCCCTTGCCATCCAGGCGGCGAACGGGACCTATAGTCCGACCGATCTGTCGACGCTTCAGAACGAGTACCAGAATCTCATGAGTGAAATCAACCGGATCGCCAAGGTGGCCAACTTCAACGGCCGCAAGGTGCTTGACGGAAGCCTCGAGAACGGCCTGACATTCCAGGTCGACGTCGGGACTCAGGGAGAAAACCGGCTCGTGATCGCCGTTCCTTCCATCAGCAGCGACGTCCTGGGGCTCTATAACGGGAGCACCCTCATCATGCCCCTCGGGATGACCTCGGTCATGAACGGCGACATGGCCTTGTCCGCCATCTCGGCTATCGATGGCGCGCTCGACGAGCTGAACCGTATCCAGGGAACCCTGGGCGCCTTCCAGCAGAGAATGACCTGGACGATCCGGAACCTGAACACGGCCCTTGTGAATATCGCCGCGACCAAGTCCCAGATCAAGGATGCCAACTTTGCCAAGGAGACCTCCCGATTCGTCAGGGACAGGATCCTCCAGCAGTCGGGAACGGCAGTGCTGGCCCAGGCCAACCAGATTCCCCAGGCCGCGATCAAGCTGATTCCCTAAGAAATTGCCAAGGATGGATTTGGGGAAATGACCCTGCTAAAGTCTGAGGTGTGAAATGCCGATAGATGACTTGAGGGATTCTGTTTTCCAGATCCAAGGAGGATCAATATGAGTGACCCCAAGGTGACGCCTTCGGGATCGGCCCGGATCCCGGACCGGCCTGAAAAGCTGTCAAAAAAATCGGGTGTCGGCGAAACCGGCAATGATGGGAAGAAGGCTCCGGCCCAGGCGGCCCGTCTTGTGGAGTCCGACGTGCTGGAGATATCGGGACCGGCGAGACAGGTGGCCCGGTTGCGCGAGGAGTTGTCCAAAGTGCCCGAAGTTCGCGAGGAACGGATCGCCGAGTTGCGTGAGCGGATCAAGGACGGAACCTATTCTGTCCCCGCCAGCCTGGTGGCGAAAAAAATGATTGCATGGGGAAAAAACCACGGAGGAGCCTCCTCCGGCAGCTGAAGCGACCGGGAAGGATCGGGACCATGGACAGACATGACACAAGCTCGGCCGGGCAAGAGGAAAATGACGGGATCATCCCCGGGTCTCTGAAGGAGTGTTCCCTGGAGGCTTTTTCCGAAGTTGCCCGTCTCGTGACCGTTCTCGAGACGGAGCGGGATCTTCTCGTTTCGGGAGACTGGGAGAAACTCGACCCGGTCCTGGAGGAAAAATCCCGAAGATCCCGCCGGCTGGGCGAGCTTTTGTCAGGATTGTCCCCGGATCAGACCGGGGGAGACGAGGAAGAACCGTCGCTCAGGAGCGCCCTCATGCATCTCTCCGAACTTGCTGCCGTCAATCTTGTCCTTGCCCGTGAATCCTCCCTGATGGTCGAGCAGGTCCTGAGAGAAATCACGCTCGATGCGGAAGGCGGAGGGACCTACGGGGCAAGCGGAGAGGTCGGAACCGCACGTCCGTCTCCCGCCATGGTCTCGACAAGGGGCTAGCGGCCCGGCCCGGAAAATTCTGGAGGTAGGCAATGTCGGGTATCATCGGCGTCATGAATATTGGACAGTCCGGGATAGAGGCCAACGAGGCTGCCTTGAAGACGGCCGGCCACAATCTTTCCAATGTCAACACTCCCGGATATTCCAGGGAGCGGGTCATCTTCGAACAGCATGTGCCCGATACCGGCCATCCGGGGATGATGGGCTCCGGGGTCGATGCCCGTCGCATCCGTCGCGTCGTCAATCACTTTCTGGAAAACCAGTCGGCACGCCAAAAGACAACTCTGGGATTCTGGGAATCTTCCCGGACATCCCTGGGTGAGATCGATTCCTACTATTTTCATGCCCAGTCGGAGGGGCTTTCCCGCGATCTGTCTCGTTTTTTCAACCATTGGGAGACGGTGGCCAATCATCCGGCAGACCGGGCCGCCCGGGCGACCCTGGTCACCTACGGCCACAATCTTGGCCAGGACTTTCACCAGATGACCGCCCTCTATGCGGAGGCCCGGAACCGTCTTGGCCTCCAGATCGATGATCAGGTCACAAAGATCAATACCCGCATCGCCCGGATTGCGGCCTTGAACCACAGCATTCTCGCAGCCCGCGGCCGGGGAGAGGATCCAAACACCTTTCTCGACGAGCGAAGCCGTCTCGCGATGGAGGTTTCACACCTCACCAATGCCCACTTTTTCCTTGACAAGGACGGCTCCCTGAACCTTCATCTGGGGGGACAGTCGGCCTTTTCTGCGGAAAAAGTCGGGCACATGACCTCCGTTTTCGATCCTGTCCGCGACCGATACCGGATCATTTTCGCCCCCCCGTCCCATTCCGGTCCTCCGATCGACATCACCGACCGGGTCCGGGGCGGCACCCTTGGCGGGTATCTCGATGTCCGGGATCACAAGATGAAGTCCATGCAGCACCATCTCGACCTTTTGGCCTATCAGCTGGTCAACAGTCTCAACGCGATCCATACAAGGGGATTTGGCCTGTCGGGACAGACCGGTGTCAATTTTTTCCGGCCGACCGTCGAAGTGGCACGGACAAAGGGGGAAGGGACCGGCAGGCTGGTTGCAAATGTGGACGATCCCGCCCAGGTGCTTCCGGAGGTGGATGTCGAGGTGGACTCGGCGGAGGTGAAGGTTTACTCCCACGCCGACCATGTCCTTCTCGGAAGCGCAGCCATGAAGGATGGTCTTGGGGAGGTCACCGCGGGAGGGTACGCCCTGCGGGTCCTGGCCCCCAAAAAAGGGTCGGAGAGTTTCCTTGTCTCCGGAGGAGGGCATGTTGAAGGGGCGGCTCTCCATCTGGACGTTGAGAAACTGACCGCGGACGACATCGCTGTCGCCCAGTCCCCGGCAGCCCCCGGCAGCAACGAGGGGGACAACGCCAACGCCCACCAGATATTTTACCTTTCCCAGAAGCATCTCCGGTTTCCCGGCGAAGACGAACCAGCCTCGATTTACGAGTACTATGCCTCCGGTGTGGCCCGGATCGGGGCCTGGGCCCGTCAGTCCCGTTTGAACGACAAGGCCCAGGCCGCCATCTCCCAGAGTCTCGAGAACCAGAGGCTCTCGGTGTCGGGGGTGTCGATTGCCAACGAATCAGCCAAGATCATCCGGTTCGAAAAGGCCTACCAGGCTTCGGCCAATCTCATCCAGATGGTGAACAGGCTTCTCGACACACTCGTTCGCCTGCCCAACAGCGGCTGAGAGGGGGAAGGATGATTCGGGTCACAGGGTTGATGACCGACCGCTCTCTCATGGCAAACCATGACCGTGCCACGGAGAATCTTTACGAAGCGGAGCGCCAGGTCTCGTCCGGAAAAAGAGCCGATACTCCGGGCGATGCCCCGGAGGCCGTGAGCGAAGTTCTCCGGATCAACCGTTCGCTGGCTGTGACGGGCCAGATCATCCAGAATGCCCGTGAAGGAGCCAGCCGGATCTCCCTTATGGAAAGCATTCTGACTCAGATCGACAATGTGATGATCCGGGCCAAAGGGTTGGCCATTCGCCAGGCCAACGGGACGATGGATGCCGAAGACAGGCGGATCGCGGCCGAGGAGGCGGCCCGTCTTCTGGAGCAGACAGTGGCCCTGGCCAATACCCGTGGAGGGGAGCAATACCTTTTCGGGGGAACGAACATCAGCATACCTCCCTTTCTTCTCGGGGATCCGAAAAAGGAGCCCTTTGTCGTCTCCTACAAGGGCAATCACAGGAGCTCGACCATCCAGCAGGGGTTCACCCCCAGTTTCCGCCAGGCGGGACTCATGAAGACGACCGTCTCGGGAGACAGGATTCTGGGGGACTCAAAGAAGAATCCCGATGCGAATCTGGCTTTCCCGGCCCTTCGTCGATTTGTCCTGGGGCTCAGGAGCAATGACGAGGCGGCCATCCACAACGCCATCGGAGAGCTCGATCTGGCCATTCGGTCCATCTCCGAACGTGCGGCCGTCCTGGGAACCTACGAGAGGTCGCTCAGGAGCACTGTCTCGAGACTTGAAAAATACCGGACCGACCTCAAGGTTCTGAGGAGCGAAACGGAGGATGTGGACATCCCCAAGGCAGCTTCTCGCATGGCTTTGGCCCAGAACCTGCTTGAGGTGTCGGCCAAGGCGAGCCGGAACATCCTCCAGAATGTTCAGAACGTCCTTTTCCACTAGAAGGGACGTTCCTTTGAAGGGAGAAGGCCCATTCTTATCCTGACACGTAAAATCGGAGAGGGAATCCGGATCGGCCATTCCGTTCACGTCGTTGTTCTGGAGGTGAAGGGGGGGGCGGTCCGGATCGGGATCGAGGCTCCGGACGGTGTTCTCATTCACCGGGACGAGGTTCTGGCCCGGATCACGGAGGAGAACAGAAAAGCGACCGGGTCCTCCCGGGAGAGGGTGGAGGGAGAGACCGTGATCCCTCCCCGAACAGCAGGAAGTTCGATGAAAACCTACGACACCAGGCGATTCGGGAAAATTCCCATCGAGGACGAGAGGGTCATCGTCTTTCCCGACGGCCTTCTGGGGTTCCCGTCCTCCCGGAGGTTTGTTCTTCTCGAAACTGCTGAAAACGGGTTCTTCTACTGGCTCCAGTCCATTGACGATCCTTCTCTCGCCTTTGTCGTCATCGATCCTGTGCTCCTGGTCCCCGACTACAAGAGTCGTCTTGTGCTTCCGGAATGGGACAGGGAATTTTTTGACCCTGAAGGGCCCTCCTCGCTTCATGCCATGGCGATTGTCACCTTCTCCGGAGAGGACGAAACGGGGGCTACGGCGAACCTGCAGGGGCCGCTTCTCGTCCGGGAGAGCGACCGCCTTGGTCGTCAGGTCGTTCTGGCCGAATCGGATGCCTGGCTTCGCATGCCCGTCTTTCCTCTGGAAGACAGAAGCGGGGGGTCTTCCTAAAGTTTTCCGGCATCCTGCCGAAGAGATCCTTGGAACGGTGAGGACCGTTGTCCCGGTTGAGTCGCCGGGTGACCAAGGACAAGGCCAGGGATGAGGCCGGAAAACCCAAGGAGGGTACAATGAGCGGTTTGATCATCAACGACAACATGGCATCGCTGAATGCCCAGTACAATCTGAACGAGACCCAGCGTGCCCTGAACAAGCACATTAATCGGCTCTCCTCAGGCTACCGCGTGAACACTCCCGCGGACGATCCTGCCGGGTATTCGATTTCCCAGCGCATGGGCGGTCAGATCAAATCCTATGCGGCGGCCATCCGGAATGCCAATGACGGATCGGCCCTTTTGCAGACGGCGAACGGGGCTCTTCAGACCGACAACACCATTATTCTGAAGATGCGCCAGCTGGCCATCGAGGCGGCAAACAGCACCTATTCGCCAAAGGATCTCAAGGTCTTAAACCAGGAGTACCAGCATCTCAAGTCGGAAATCACACGTATCGCGAAGGTGACCGACTTCAACGGGATGAAGCTTCTCGATGGAAGCCATTCGGACTTCAAGTTTCACGTCGGTATCTACACCACCTTCAGCGACCGGTTGCATGTCAAAGTCGGAAAGCTGGACTCCGATGAGCTGGGAATCAGCGGGACGGATATCCTAAACCGCAACGATGCCAAGCATTCGGTGGACCAGCTCGACAAGGCTCTCGACCGGATCAACGAACTGCAGGGCAACATCGGTGCCATCCAGAACCGGATGGAATGGACGATCCGGAACCTGAACACCGCAACCACCAATGTCCAGGCGAGCCGGGCCGGAATCCGGGACGTGGATTTCGCCGGAGAAACCGCCAGGTTTACTAAACGCCAAATCCTGTCCCAGTCCGGCGCCGCCGTGCTGGCCCAGGCGAACCTTATTCCACAGGCAGCCATCAAGCTGCTCCCTTAGCTAGGCCCGCCCGTCGGGCCTAGGGACTGGCCGGCGATCGCCGGCCAGCCCTATTATCCTGAGATGGCCTGCCCTTTGCGGGTCTTTTGCGTTTCAGGGCTTTTATGAAAGACGGAAGTCTGGAGGTGCAGTGTGAGCGGAATTTCCGGAGCGATCCCGGGCGCCGGAGGCCCCCAGGACACATCCACGCATCGCATGCGGATCACCAACATGGCGGCGCTCTCCCAGGGACTGGACACGGAGAAGCTTGTCGAGGCGAACCTGCAGGCGGCGGCCGTTCCTCTCGAGCAGATGGAGCAGCACCAGGCCACCCTTGAATCCCAGGCATCCATCTGGCGAAAGGTCCAGCAGAAGCTGGACGGTTTTCTCAAAGTCTCCGGGAACCTGAACCTCAGGCAGGACTTCAATGCCTTCAAAAGCATCGTCCCCCCCCATGCGGCCTTTACCGTGACCCCCGGGCCCGGTGCCTCCCTCGGTTCCTACAGCGTCTCCGTCGATTCCCTTGCCAAGCCGGGAGTGCTTGTCTCTTCGGGATTCCCTGACAAGGACCGGACCTCCGTCCTCAATATTCCTCCGGACGGGGCTTTTTCCCATGCGACCCTCACCTTCCTGATCGGAGATCACCTGATCGGCGGGAGGCTCCGGACGGTCCGCCTCGACAAGGACACGGGCTTCACCATGGAGGATCTGGCCCAGGCCATCAATAATGCCAATATCGGAATCCATGCCATGGTCATGAGGACGGGGGCCCCTGGCGCTGCTTACTCCCTTTCGCTCTCTTCCACGAAGAACGGGATGAATTTCCGGGTCATGGAACAGGAAGGACTGGATTTTTCCTTCAAGACGGTTCAGAAAGGAAGCCTTGCCCGGTTGAAGGTCAACGGGGTTCCCGTCCAGTCGGCATCCAACGACGTGGTCGATGCCATCCCCGGTTCGGTGATCCATCTCCGGCAGCCCACC
>JAJZGM010000225.1 GCA_021828525.1 Nitrospirota bacterium
CCTCATGAAGGCGGTGGACAAGCTTCTTGACGACAAGACCTATTTTCTTCTGGACCACCCGAACAAAAAGGAGGCTCTGGAGGCGGCCTTCCGGCCCCTTGATTCCGCCTACAGAAATGTCCTGAACATTCTCAGAGAACCAGAAACCCCCCAGACGGACTGGTCCGAGCGACGAAACCGCTTCGAGGCAGCCCTGGCTCCCGTGGATGCCGCAATATTGAATATCCGGAACCTCCTGGATGAAAAGGCAGAGCCGGCTCTTTCCGCCACTGCCGGGACCCTCCCTCCGCCGGGGCAGGAAACGGGTCAGGCCGCCCCTCCCGAACCCCCTCCCATCGGAGGAGACCGGTGCGTCTTTTGCGGACGGGATGCCAGGGAAGGCCGGACTGTCCCTCTCGAACGTCAGGGCAAGGTGGCCTATGCCCGTGTCTGTCCGACCTGCCTTGCCGAAATGGAGCAGAACTATCAGAAGACAGGGGCCTACCAGCCTCCCTCTTCCTTCTATACCGGGGGAGTTCCCTACATGGGAGGAGGACTTTCCTTCGGCGATCTCATGCTCCTGGACTGGATGACCCACGAAGGCCATCACGACACGCCGCCAGTCTCGATGCCGGAGTCCCATCCACAGGGAGACTGGAGCGGCGGTGGGGTTTCCGACCGGGAAGACCGGGAGAGGGGTGGTCTCGAGGGTGGAGACCGCTCCTGATGAGGATCCTGTTTTATGCCACCAACGGCTTGGGTCTCGGCCATGTCACGAGGCTCCTGGCAATCAGCCGGGCGATCAGGAAAGAGAACTCCTCCCATGAGATTCTTTTTCTCTCCCGATGCGAGGCAGGTCCTTACCCTCATGAGGACGCCCCCTTCACCATCCGCATCCCGGGAACCTCACGGGCAAGACTCTCCGGAATTTCGCCCAAATCCTACTACCAGACTTCACATCCCCTTCTCTGGCAGACTGTCTCCTCCTTCGATCCCCACCTGCTGGTGACAGATACCTTTCCGGAAGGGCCGGAGGGAGAACTGGCACCGATCATGAAGTGGCCGATCCGGAAGGCCTTCGTTTACAGGGATTCCCGTCCCGGCTCCTTTCGCGAGGGCGAGGCCCGTCCGCGCCTCGCCCCTTACCAGATGATTCTGGTGGCCCATGACCCTGACGCGATCGATCTTCCCTCCTGGCTTGAAAAGGATCCGCGGGTCCGCTTTACCGGCCCCATTTCAGAGGACGGGCCAACCGAACCGCGGGAAAATCTCAGAAAACGCCTTGGAATGAAAGAAGACAAGGCAGCCATCGTCACCTTCGGGGGAGGCGGCGATCCGGAAACGGATGAGGTCCTGAGGGTGGTTGTCCGGGGCTTGCGGGACCGTCATGTCGGGGTCTTTGTCGCCACCGGTCCCCTGGCACGAAAAATGCCGGACTCCATTACTGCCCGGGAATGGTTTCCGGCCTGGCCCCTGGCTCCCTGGCTCCCGGCCTTTGACCTTGCCGTCGCCAGCGGAGGATACAATACGGTGACCGAGCTCGGGAATGCGGGACTTCCCTCCCTGCTTATTCCCTTCGAGCGGGATCTTGACGACCAGTTCAAACGGGTCCGGGAGGCAGAAAGGGCGGGATGGGCAATTTCAGTCTCTTCGCGGAAGGAATCCGAGATCGAAAAGGGTCTTGACCGCCTTCTGAATGACGCCATCCCCTTCAAAGGAGGGAAAAACGGTCGGCCGAAATCCTGTTCGGGCGCGGAAAGGGCGGCGGCACTCCTCCTCGAGCTCATGGAAAACGTCAGATCCACACCTCTTCAAAAGGTTTCCTATCCTCCGGAGACGCCGAATGTCCTGGCCCTTTGACCGTGTTTTCCGGCCTGCCATCCTGGCCGGACTTCTTTCCTCCCTCCTGATGCTCGGGGCATGGGGAAGGGTCGCCTCCGCCGATTCCCTGTGGACAACCCTCGAAAATGATGGAGAAGGCCTTTATCTGACCCATATTCCTGGAGTCTTTTCCATTCACGCAGTCAGGGTCAGACCGGGAGTCGCCTATACGGGAACGGTCCGGGATCCCGGAGGCTGGATCCATGTCACCCAAAACCACGACCCGGAAAGGGAGATGGTTCTCGAACGCCTGTCCCGGGACACACTCCGATTTCTCATCGCCCCTTCGGGAAAAGAGCAAGCCGTAGGCTTCTCCTTTGAGACCAGCACCGGATGCTTTACCTTAAGGGCCCGGCAAACGCCAAGGGGCATCTATCCCAGGATCCACCTGAACGGATATGGACCTCCGGTCAAGGATTTTCCGGTCGTTCTTTGCGGAAACGGGACACATGTCAGGGTCGAGTGGCAGGGCCCCATCCCTCCCCCTCCCCGGCATGTGATATCAGGGCTTGCGAAAGGAGAATCGGGTGGACACTAGAAAAGGGACTGGTATTTCCGGTTCTTTTGTTCGATGTTCTGGAGAATGCCCTGATCGTCAAATCTGAGTCTGAGTATGCGAATCCTTGTTTCAACGCTTGCAAATCCCTGATGGAGCACATGGCGATAAGTCCAGAGTTCCTCTCCCAGCAATCGTTTTTTGCTTTCGGGGGGTCCCAGTCTTTTGAGCACGTCCTGTTCTGTGGTTGTTCCGATTTTGAGGGTCAGGACGGCGGCCTCGGGAATCGGGCGACCCTCCTGGCGGGTGCAGGCAGAAAGGGGAAGAATGACAAGAAAAGAATACAGGAGCAGACTCCCGGTCAATGTTCCAAGACAAAATCTTGGTCGAGTCATGATCTT
>JAJZGM010000226.1 GCA_021828525.1 Nitrospirota bacterium
CATGATTCCTCCAGTTCTTCGTGACCATCCCAAAGATTTTCTGCCTATTATTGATGAGATCGACAGGAAATCACAAGTATTTTTTTCCGGTCTTCTGATCCTGATTGCGATCGACTTCCGAATTGGGCATGATTATCCTTACTAGACGTCAAAGATTGACAGCAGGACAAGGAGGAAAAATGGAGCATCCAGGTGAAAAACACACGGGGGAGCTGTCACGTATCCTCTCAGAGTGGGACAATCCCCAGCAGGCCGTTCTTCCCATGTTCCATTATTTCATGGAGCGTGACAAATATATCAGCCCTGAGGCTCTGGAACACATCGGACGTCTGACGGGGATCTCCCAGTCGGACCTTCTGGGGATCGGAACCTTCTACCAGTATTTTTCCTTCCACAAGGAAGGTCGCCACACCGTCCGTGTCTGTCTCGCCACGCCCTGCGTTTTCTGCGGTGGAAAGGGTCTCCTCGAGACCCTCCAGAAAGAGCTGGGGGTGGCCCTCGACGAAACGACGGAGGACGGGATCTTCACTCTCAAGCCAGCCCAGTGCTTCGGCCAGTGTGTCGATGCCCCCTCTCTCCAGATCGATTCCGATGTCTACCCGAAGGTCACTCCGGAGGCCATCCCCGAGATTTTGTCCCGGTATCGTCACGGGCAGGCCAAACCCCAGGAGGCCGTTCCCTTCGGGCCTCCGCTCGCCAATACCCCCGTTGTCTTTTCCGGTCTTGGGGAAAGCGAGACACTCTGGATCAGCCGATACGAGGGAGGAGGCGGGTACCGGGCTCTCCGGGAGATTCTTTCTGCCAGAGACCCCGACCGGGTCATCCGGGAGATCGAGATCTCGGGGCTTGCCGGCCGGGGGGGAGGGGCCTTCGCCACCTCGAAGAAACTCCAGGCGGTCCGGAAAAATCCGAAACCCCATTACATCGTCGCCAACGCCGACGAGGGGGAGCCGGGCACCTTCAAGGACCGCTACATCATGGAGCGTGATCCCCACGCCTTTCTCGAAGGGATGATCCTGGCGGGATATGCCATCGATGCGGACGCTGGCTACATCTATCTCAGGGAAGAGTACCCCCACTCCCATGCCATTCTCCAGAAGTCCCTGCAGGAGGCGAGAGCCAGTGGCTATCTCGGGCAAAACATCCAGAATTCGGGGTGGAGTTTTGACATCCGTGTCTATCGCGGCGCCGGAGCCTACATCTGCGGCGAGGATTCCTCGCTTCTGAACAGCCTGGAGGGAAAGCGGGGCCTGCCCCGGAACAAGCCACCTCGGCTGAGCGATATCGGCCTATGGAAGGCTCCCACCGATGTCCAGAATGTGGAGACACTGGCCGCCATTCCCCGGATCCTCAGAGAAGGCGGAGCCTGGTACCGGGCCCTGGGAGACGAGAAATCGGCGGGAACGAAGCTCTTCTGCCTGTCGGGCCATATCAGCCGTCCGGGCCTTTACGAGGTTCCCCTCGGCATGACTCTCCGCCATGTCATCGAGGATCTGGGCGGGGGGATTCCGGGAGGAAGGAGCCTTAAGGCTGTTCTTCCGGCCGGATCGGCCGGCTCCATGTTGTACCCGCCCCAGCTCGACCTCAATCTCGACTATCCCTCCGTCGCCCAGGCCGGCTCCCTTCTGGGGGCGGCTTCCCTGATCGTCATGGACGATTCGGTCTGCATGGTGGACCTTGCCTACTGGATGTCCGGCTTCTTCCACCACGAATCCTGCGGACAGTGCACCCCCTGCCGGGACGGAACGGAAGATATCCACGAAGTTCTGCAGAGGATCGTCATGGGGGAGGGGGAGCCCTCCCATCTCGATTTTATCAAGAGTCTCGGGGATTACATGAAATCCGCCTCGATCTGTGGTCTGGGAACGACGGCGCCCAATGTTCCGGTCAGTTCGATCCAGCATTTCGAGGAGGAGTGGCGGGAGCATATTCTGAATAAAAGATGCCGGGCGAGGGTCTGCCCCATGGTCCGGCGAAAGATCGCCGACTTTCCCATCCGGAGATCGCGGGGCCTGGTGGCGGAGCTTCCCCAGTTTCTGCCGGAGGGGCCCTGAGAGGGGCAGGCTCTTTCGAAAACCTCCCGGAAACTTCGACGACACTCGGGCAGGAATGAAAAAGGGGCGGAACCCTTAAAAGGTTCCGCCCCTTTTTTGTTGAGTCTTCTCAGAGCGTCAGTGATCTGAATTCTGGCTGTTCTCCGCCAGCTTGTCGAGGGGATTTTCGTTCATCAGAAAGGTGGTGTTGTATGAACTGACGATATAGATCATCTCGTTTGATCCCATGACGTAATCGAGGGTTCCGTTCGATCCTCCGCTTCCCAGAGAAACACCGGTCGCTTGCAGGATGAAGGGATAGGAGGAGGACCCGGAGGTCAGCTCTCCCATCGGCAGAGGTCCCGTGAAGGAAACGGAGGAAGAGGTGTTGAAATCGTCCTCCCCGCTCCCCCCGCTTGAACTTGAAATTGTGAGATAAGGAGAGGTGGAGTTCACGCTGGCGCAGAGATTGTAAGTAAAGCCTCCGACGATCGGCCCCAGGCCATGCATCCGGAATCCGATCTGGCCGGGATTGCAACTTGTTCCGTCCTCGGATGTTCCGGTGATCCCGGTCCAGGAGGGCGTTGCTCCCTGGGGGACCAGGACGGCGTCAAACTTTACGAAGTGTCCGGACCCATCCTGACCGCCGCTCCGGAGGCTAAAGCCCTCTCCTGTTGTTCCGGCGAGAAAGCCTGAAGGAAGAAGTCCGACTTTT
>JAJZGM010000227.1 GCA_021828525.1 Nitrospirota bacterium
GGACTCTCCCTTCCGGTGCTTCAGCTGGCCCCCTTCCAGGAGGGACTTCTCCTGACCGCCGGGGTCCGGCCCTTCGGCCCGACGGGCCCCTTCTTCCCGACCGGCCGGGGCGGCCGCCTCGTCACGGCCACCCTCGACGGAAAAACACTCCACGCCCGCCGGGACCTCGACGGGGAAAAATCCCTTCTGGCCGCCCTGGTCGCCTCTCTCCCGGTTCTCGCCGGGATCGAGCCGGAGCACAACGCCTGGCTCCTCGACGATCCCGAGGATGCCCTCGACCTTCTGACGGAGATCCGCGAGAGTCCCCTTCCGAAGGAGGTCGAATGGCCCCAGGGGGAGACCTTCCGCCTCACGCCCCCCGTGGGAAGCAAGAAGCTCCGGATCACGGTGCGGGAAGCCCGGGACTGGTTCGACCTCGAAGGGACGGTGGCGGTCGACGAAGACCTCGTCCTGGACCTTCGGGAAATATTGAACGCCCTTCCCCGGGCGAAGGGACGCTACATTCCCCTCTCCGACGGACGCTTCCTCGCCCTGGCGGAGGAGCTTCGCCACCGTCTCGAACGCCTGAAGTCCGTCTCGGAGGATTCGGGATCGGGAGCCCGGGTCTCCCTTCCGGGAACCCTTGCCATCGACGATCTTCTCTCCGAGGCGGGGGAGGTCAAGGGGGACAAGAGCTGGCGGGAGTTCAGAAAACGGCTTCGGGATGCGGCCGACCACCGGCCGGAGATTCCCGCGACGCTGACGGCGGAACTGCGAGATTACCAGGTGGAGGGGTTTTTCTGGATGAGCCGGCTGGCCCGCTGGGGCGCCGGGGCCTGTCTGGCGGACGACATGGGGCTGGGAAAGACCGTCCAGGCGATCGCCGCGATGCTAGAACTTGCCTCCGAAGGCCCCATCCTTGTGGTAGCCCCCACTTCCGTCTGCCACAACTGGGCGTCCGAGCTCGCCCGTTTCGCCCCGACGCTCAAGGTCCATCAGCTCAGGGACGCCGCAGACCGGGCGGCCCAGACAGGGGGGCTGGGTCCCCGGGACGTGCTCATCGCGAGTTACGCCCTCCTCGCCCTGGAAGAGGCGCTGCTTTCGGGGATCTCCTGGCGGATGGCGGTCTTCGACGAGGCCCAGGCCTTCAAGAACGCCGAGACCAAAAGAGCTCAGGCGGCCCGGAAGATCTTGGCACAATTCCGTCTCGCACTGACGGGGACCCCAGTGGAAAACGACCTCGACGAGCTCTGGAGTCTCTTCAGCGTCATCAATCCCCGACTGCTCGGCTCACGCGAACGATTTGCCAACCGTTTTGCCGGCCCCATCGAAAGGAGCCGGGATCCCCGGGTTCTTTCGTCACTGCGCTCCCTGATCCGTCCCTTCATGCTCCGAAGGACGAAAAGCGCCGTTCTCTCCGAGCTTCCTCCCCGAACGGAAATCACTCTCGAAGTCGAACTTCCGCCCGAGGAACGGGCCTTCTACGAGGCTCTCAGGAGAAATGCCCTCGAGAGGATCGCCGATCTCGCCGACCGAAAGGATTCCCGGATCCACATCCTGGCCGAGATCACCCGCCTCCGAAGGGCCCTCTGCCACCCGGCGCTCGTCGATCCGGAGACGCACCTTCCCGGCTCCAAGCTCGAAACCTTTTTGGGCCTGGTCGACGAGCTCCGGGACAACCGTCACCGGGCGCTGGTCTTCAGCCAGTTCACCGGCCACCTGGAACGGGTGGCGAAAGCCCTGGACGCCCGACAGGTTCCCTACCAGTATCTGGACGGGGGCACCCCGGCAAAGGAGAGGGAAAAGCGAGTGGAGGCCTTTCAGGGGGGAGAGGGAGACCTCTTCCTGATCAGCCTCCGGGCAGGAGGAACGGGGCTCAACCTGACCGCCGCCGACTATGTGATTCACCTCGACCCCTGGTGGAATCCTGCCGTCGAGGACCAGGCCTCCGATCGGGCCCACAGGATCGGGCAGCAGCGTCCTGTCACCATCTACCGGCTCATCGCGACCGGAAGCATCGAGGAGAAGATCCTCGAGCTCCATGGGCGGAAGAGGGATCTGGCCAACGATCTCCTGGAGGGAGCGGAGATATCGGGAAAGCTTTCCAACGAGGAATTGATCGCGCTCATCGGGTGATCTCTCGGGAAAATCTGATTTATTTCACGGACAGAAGTCGGAGGATTGAACGAGGGAGGGTTCTTACGGATCTAGCTTGAAGAGTGGTAGGCACGGGCGGTTTCGAACCGCCGACCTCTACCGTGTCAAGGTAGCGCTCCACCCCTGAGCTACGTGCCTGAGGAATAAAACGGGACCACGGAAGACCATGGCCCCGCATTTTCGGGACAAATTACTTGATGGCGGCCTTAAAGGCTTTTCCGGGAGTAAATTTGGGAACGCGCATAGCCGGGATCTTGATCTCCTGGCCAGTGCGGGGGTTCCGGCCGGTGCGGGCCTTTCTCTTCACCGTCGAGAATGTTCCGAAACCGGGAAGGGTCACGCGCTCGGTGTCCTTCTTGAGGGCCTTTTTGATCGCCTCGACAGCAGCGTTCAACGCTTCGTTGGCCTGGGTCTTGTTGATCTTGGCAGACTGGGAGATCTTGTCCACGAGTTCCGATTTTTTCATCGTTTTCTTCCCCCCTTTCGCATTTTTATAGTAAAAATACAACGTCCATCGGGGAAATTACACTGAACAGACCGATCTGTCAAGCGTCCCGCCAATAATTCTTTCCCGATCCCCCATTCGGGGGCTTTTCAAATCAAATA
>JAJZGM010000022.1 GCA_021828525.1 Nitrospirota bacterium
CCCCGCAAGAAATCGTCTCCATCGGAGAAGGGGTCCGGGATGGGCCATGCCAGGAAGTCTGATGTCCATTGAAGCCATCGGACTTGAAAAGTCCTATCACAAGCGGAAGGTCGTCAACGGAGTCAACCTCCACGTCAACCCCGGAGAGGTCGTGGGGCTCCTGGGGCCCAACGGAGCCGGGAAGACGACCTCCTTTTACATGATCGTTGGCCTGGTGCGCCCGGATGGCGGGAATATCATGATGGGAGGGGTCGACATCTCGAAATTCCCGATGCACAAGCGGGCAAGGCTTGGCATCAGCTATCTCCCTCAGGAGTCCTCGATCTTCCGGAAGCTCTCGGTCCGGGACAACATCATGGCCGTCCTCGAGTTTATGGACCTCTCTGGGACCGAACGGGAGGAGCGGCTTCAGACGCTGCTTGCCGAACTGAATGTCGCCCATCTCAGCCAAAGCAAGGCCTACACGCTCTCCGGAGGAGAGCGTCGCCGGGTGGAGGTCGCCCGGGCCCTGGCCACGAAACCCGAATACATTCTTCTCGACGAGCCCTTTGCCGGTATCGATCCCATCGCTGTCATCGAGATCCAGAAGATCATCGCCCAGCTCAAGTCCCGGGGAATCGGCGTCCTCATCACCGACCACAACGTGAGGGAGACCCTCGAGATCACCGATCGGGCCTATGTCATCAACCAGGGACAGATCCTGGAGGAGGGAACCCCCCGGCAGATCGCCTCGAGCCCTCGGGTCCGGGAGTTTTATCTCGGTGAGCGATTCCTCTTGAACGAAGACATGGCGAAGGTATCGGGATGAAACAGCAGCTCGAAGTCCGTCTCTCCCAGAAAATGGTCATGACCCCCCAGCTTCAGCAGGCCATCCACCTTCTGATGCTGAACCGCCTCGATCTGGCCCAGGAGATGCAGGAAATCGTCCTGGAAAATCCGGTCCTGGAAATCGAGGAGGAGTCCCCGGAGCCGGAGGAATGGTCATCCGAAGGAGCCGACGGGGAAACCCTCCATTCGATGGGGGAGGACACCCGTCCTGACTCACACGCCCCCGAGGACGAGGACCGCGTGCCGGATCCCATGTCCAACTGGGAGTATTCGGTCGACGAGAATCTCGACGAGGAGTCCTTCCACAGGGAGGAGCGCACCCTCCGGGAGTCGGACTCGGGTGAGTTTTCCTTCGAGAAGGTGCTGGCCGCCCCCACAACCCTGGCGGACCATCTCGAGTGGCAGCTCTCCTTTACCGACCTCTCTCCCGCGGAGCGCTCCCTGGCGACCTACCTGATCGGGAATCTCGACGAGGATGGCTACCTCCATCTCGACTCCACGGAGATTCCGGAGGAGCTTCTCAAGGGGGTCTCCCTCTCCCGGGTCATCGAAACGATCCAGGGGTTCGATCCGCCCGGGGTGGGGGCCCGGTCGCTCAAGGAGTGCCTGATGATCCAAGTGCGCCATCTGGGCCAGGACAAGGAGCTTCCCGGCCGGATTCTCTCGGACTATTTCGAGGAGTTCCTGGAGATGGGGACCAAGGCTATCGCCCGGGGTCTCAAGGTCCCTGTGGAGGAGGTGTCGGAAGCCCTCGCCTTCATTCGCGCCCTCGAGCCGAAACCGGGCCGTCCCTATTACCGGGAAAGTCCCTCGATCGTCGTTCCGGACCTCCGGTTCTATGAGGACGACGACGGGGTGCTCCGGGTCGTGATGAACGAACAGGGACTTCCCAGGCTCCGGATCCAGCCGGCCTACCGGGCCATGCTGAAGGCTGCCCCGAAGAAGGACGAGCTCAGGGACTACCTTGAGGAGAAGATGCGGGCGGCCCAGTGGTTTCTGAAAAGCGTCGACCAGCGCCGCAGGACCATTCTCCGGGTGGGGGAGAGCATCCTCAGGCACCAGGAGGAGTTTTTCCGGAAGGGGCCGACTGCGCTCCGTCCTCTTGTCCTTCGAACCATCGCCCAGGAGCTGGGGCTGCATGAGTCGACCATTTCGCGGGTCACGAACCAGAAATATGCCGAAACCCCCTTCGGGGTGGTCGAGCTCAAGTATTTCTTTTCGGGGGGCGTGCCTTCATCATCTGGAGGCGACGAACACTCGGCTGTCAGCGTCCGGGAAAAAATCAGGCAGCTGGTGAAGGTCGAATCTCCGGAAGATCCCCTCACGGACCAGGAGATCGTGGAAAAACTGGCCGGGAACGGGATCGCCATAGCCCGGAGAACAGTCGCCAAATACAGGACAGAGCTTGATATCCCCTCTGTCAGTCAGCGCAGGAGAGGTCCCTGGGACCAAAGAACCCAGAAAATCTAGATCAGTGACAATTCATGGAGGAACGATGGAAATTCTTTTGACCGGACGACACATTGACCTGACCGATGCAATCCGCAACCAGGTGACGGAAAAACTTCATCGGGTGGCCCGCCTCGTCAGCGAGCCGGCCAAGGCAGAAGTTGTTCTGGCTGTTGAAAAATATCGCCAGAAAATCGAGATTACCCTTCACACCCACGGGAAGATGATCCATGCGGAATCCGTTACATCCGATCTCTATGGCTCCCTCGATCTGGTCGTGGACAAGCTGGAGCGCCAGATCCACCGCTTCAAGGAAAAATTCCTCACCAACCGGACGGGGGCGCGCCACGAAGAGGTGCTGCCGCATCTTGCGGGATCCAAGCCCTTTGCCCTGCCCGCTCTCGTCAAGACCAAAAAGTTTCCTGTGAAGCCCATGTCCCTCGAGGACGCCATTGTTCAGATGGAGCTTCTCGACAAGGACTTCTTTCTCTATCTCGACCCGGCCACCTCTGCGATGCGGCTTCTTTACCGGCGGCGGGACGGATCCCTGGGGCAGATCGAGCCGGTCTGACCGGAGACCGGGCCGAATGTCAGGCCCGGTTTGGGAGGGGGACGTGAGTCTCAGGTTTCTTTTTGTCACCGGCCTGTCCGGAGCGGGGAAGAGCCAGACCCTCCGTGTCCTGGAGGATCTCGGGTATTTTTGCGTCGACAATCTGCCCATTCCCCTTGTGAGCCAGTTTGCCGTCCTGGCGAACCGGAGGCCCAGCGAGTTCGACCGGGTGGCGATCGGTGTGGACATCCGGGAGGGAACTTTTTTCCAGGAATTCTGGCAGTCCTTCGATCGCCTGAAGGCTGAAGGCCACCGGGTGGAGGTCCTCTTCCTCGACTCGGTGGACGATGTCCTGATGCGTCGTTTTTCCGAGACCCGCCGTCCCCATCCCCTCTCGCTCTCGGCGGGCCTTCCGCTGCTCGAAGCCATCCGGGAGGAGCGGGAGCGTCTCTCCTCCCTCCGGAAGAGGGCGGACAGGGTCGTGGACACCAGTCTCCTGTCGGTGGCGGAGCTCCGGATTCTCATGGGGAAGTCTTTCGGGGTTCCGGAGCCGGAGGGAGGCATGGTCATCTATCTCCTTTCCTTCGGCTTCAAGTTCGGGCTTCCGATGGATGCCGACATGGTCTTCGATGTCCGCTTCCTCCCCAACCCGAACTACGATCCCCGCCTCCGGCCCCGGACGGGAAAGGATCCGGAGGTCTGGTCCTATCTTATAGAACACGGAGCCGAAGGATTTCTCGGCGATTTTTCCCGGTTTCTTTCAGTCCTCCTGCCACGCTTTGCCGAGGAGCGGCGGTCGACTCTGACCATCGCCGTCGGATGCACGGGAGGACGCCACCGGTCAGTCGGCATCGCAGAACATCTGGGCATCCGGCTCGAAAAGGAAGGCTACCGCATCCGGGTGGCCCACCGGGATATCGACAAGGACTCAAAACGTTACAGGCCGGACAAGGACATCGCTGGCCAGGAATGAGGAGATTTGAATGAAATTTCTTTCGGGACGGCTCATCGCCGGGTTCGTGATGACCCTGATGGTCCTTTCCCTTTTTTCATCCTGCGCGACGGAAAAGAAAAAATCCAAACCTATATACTCCTACCAGCTTCCCTGGTCCGGAAGCGACCTGGTCCGGGCCGAGACAGTGCCCTTGCCCCCCGACCGTGCCTTCGACGGCTCGGCCCGCCTGGCCGCCTATCTCGAGGCCAGAAAGAAAATCAAGGGGCTGTACATGCAAGCCATCCGGGCGCTTCCTCTGGCGGGATCCGTCACGGTCGGCCAGGTGCTCGACCAGAAGCCGGCGGTCAGAAAACGGGTGGAAACCTTTCTTGACCATGCCCGGATCCGGGAGGTGGCCTACCGGCCCGGCCAGGGCCTCTATCTCGAGGAGGTGGCCTATCTCGGGTCGGACTTCCAGTCCCTGCTGGGAGTGACCCTCCATCTGGTCCCCCACAAGAAGAAGACCGTCCGGGGAGCCGGCACCGCCAAGACGGGGCCCGGAGGAGCGGGAGGCGGCATGCCGATGATGCCGATGATGCCGTGATCCGTTTTTTCACGGCCGGGGAGTCCCACGGACCCGGCTTGACCGGCGTAATCGAGGGGCTTCCCGCCGGCCTCGAGGTGGGGGGGGAGGATTTGGCCTCCGACATGGCGCGCCGGAAAATGGGCTACGGCCGCGGAGGTCGCATGGCCATCGAGACCGATGCCGTCCGTTTCGTCTCCGGGGTCCGGAAGGGGCGGACCCTCGGGGGTCCGGTCACTGTCTGGATCGAGAACCGCGACTTCAGGAACTGGGAGCAGGTCATGGGGGCCGATCCCGCCCCCGAGGATGGAGTCCGGGCCGTCCATGTTCCCCGGCCGGGCCATGCGGACCTCGTGGGAGGGGTGAAGTTCGGCCACAGGGACCTCAGGAACGTCCTGGAGCGCGCGAGCGCCCGGGAAACGGCCACCCGGGTCGCCCTTGGCGCCATCGCCCGCAAATATCTCTCCCTCTTCGGAGTGAGAGTCACTTCCTGTGTTCTTTCCATCGGGACCGTCTCATTTCAGGGGCCCTCCGAGGAGCTTTGGAACGAACCCGACATTCTCCGCGAGCGCATATTGAACTCGGAGGTCTTCTGCCCGGATCCCGCCACGAGCTCCCGGATGGTCGAAGAGATTCGCTCGGCAAAAAAGGCGGGAGACACGCTGGGAGGAGTTTTTGAGGTGAGGGCGACCGGACTTCCGGTGGGTCTCGGGAGCTATTCCCAGTGGGACCAGCGTCTCGACGGCCGTCTGGCCCAGGCGCTCCTCTCCATTCAGGCGATCAAGGGAGTCGAATTCGGTCTGGGATTCGAGGCCGCCCGGCTTCCCGGCTCCCGGGTCCATGATCCCATTCTCCGCAAGGGGGAGGGACTTGTTCGTTCGTCCAATGGATCGGGCGGACTCGAGGGTGGCGTGACAAACGGATCTGCCCTCGTGGTCCGGGCCGCCATGAAGCCAATCGCCACCCTTTACACTCCTCTCCCCTCTGTGGACCTCAGGACCGGCCAGGAAAGCCCTGCCTCGGTGGAACGCTCAGACATCTGTGCCGTTCCCGCAGCCTCTGTCGTGGGTGAGGCCATGGTCTGCCTGATCCTGGCCCAGGCCTTTTCCGATAAGATCGGGGGGGATTCGGTGGAGGAGGTCCAGGCCCATTTCCAGGCTTCCTGCCGTCTCGAAAGGGAGCGCCTGCACCCCTGGGAGACCGCGTGATCGCTCCGCTTTCGCGTTTCATCATCCTTGTGGGGCCCCGGGGATCGGGAAAGACAACCCTTGGCCATGCCCTGGCGCGGGCGATCGACTCGCCCGTCTACGACACCGACCGGATGGTCGAGGAGCGGGCGGGCGAGTCGGTGGCACGCCTCTGGGAGCGGGCGGGGGAAGAGGCCTTCCGGGCGTGGGAGTCCCGGGTTCTCGAAGGACTTAAGGATCTTCCTCCGGGAGTCGTTTCGACGGGCGGGGGGATCATTTTGGATCCCGGTAACCGGAAGATCCTGGCGGAACTGGGTCCGGTCTTCTATCTCCGGGTCCCGATCGAACAGCTGGTCGCACGGCTCTCCCACGCCTACGAAAAGAGGCCACGTCTCAAGGCCCAGATCCCCCTTGCCGAGGAGATCCGGCAGGTGAGCCAGGAGAGGGATCCCCTCTACCGCCTTGTGGCCACCCATGTGGTCGAGACGGGAGGGACCTCGATTGCCGGAACCGTCGAGGAGATCCTGAGGAGACTCAGAACAGCCGCTCCCGAGGAGAATGTGCATTGAAGACCGTCGAAGTTCTGGCCTCTTCAGGTCCCTATGATATCCGGATCTCCAGGGGGCTCCTTCCGGTCCTGGGGACCGTGCTCCGGGACCTTTTCCCACCCGTCTTCCGGGTGGGAATCGTGTCGAATCCGGTCGTATGGGGACTCTATGGCTCCCGGATCCGGGAGGCCCTCGAGGGGGCCGGGTTCCGGACCGTCGTGGCCCTCCACCCGGACGGAGAACGCCACAAGACCATGGAGAGCGTGATGGGGCTGCTTGGCGTCTTTATCGGTGACTGCTGGGAGCGGCGGGATCCCCTTTTGGTTGCCGGAGGGGGAGTGACGGGAGACATGGGAGGGCTTGCAGCCGCCCTTCTCCTTCGGGGGGTGCCTCTTGTCCATCTTCCGACCACCGTGGTGGCCCAGGTGGACTCATCCATCGGGGGCAAGACCGGCGTCGACCACCCCTTGGGCAAGAACCTGATCGGAGCCTTCAATCCCCCCCGGGCCATCCTCTCGGACCCGGAGGTCCTGGGAACGCTTCCCCTTCGGGAGCGCCGCGCGGGCCTGGGCGAAGTCCTGAAATATGCCCTCATCGGAGACGGGGCGCTCCTTGACCTTCTCGAAGAGCGGGTGGAAGAGCTCGCCTCCGAGCGCTTCGACGGGGAGCTGTGGGAGCGGGTCGTGACGCTCTGCAGCGCCGACAAGGCCAGGATCGTCTCGAACGACGAGCGGGAGTCGGGGGAGAGGATGCTCCTGAACTTTGGCCATACGTTCGGCCACGCCCTCGAAGGGGCCCTGGTCTTTGCGGGCCGTCAGCACGGGGAGGCGGTGGCGATCGGCATGCTCTCGGCGGCCGCGATCGCGGAGTCGGGCGGGATCGCCGCCCCCGGAACCTTTTCCTTCATAAAGTCCCTGACCAGCCGGGCGGGCCTTCCCTGCGCTTGGCCTGAAGGGGTCACCTTCGAGAGGATCCATCCCTATCTCGTCCGGGACAAGAAGGTGACGGGAGGGCAGGTGGCCCTTATCCTTCCCGAAGCCCCCGGCCGGGTGCGGATCGTCCGGAACTATGACCCGAACCTTCTTTCAAGGGGACTCTTCGCATGACGCCTTCCCGGCCCCGTCCGGAATCCCCTGACCTCCAGAAGGAGCTCAAGCTCCTGAAGGGGCTCCTTCGGATCACGATCTCGGTGGACTCCCTCTCCGTCCTTTTGGACAACGCCATCCGCCTCTTGCTCGAAATTCTTCCGGCAGACGGGGTCTTCATTTACCTTCTGGAAGCGGATGCGCCTGTTCTGACGCTCCGGGCCGCTTCCCGCTATCTTCCTGACCTGGTCGGGCATTTTTCAATCCGCCTTGGGGAAGGCCTGACCGGGTGGGTGGCCCAGGAGGAGTCTCCTGTCATCATTCCCGAGAAGGCCTACGAGGATCCCCGGGCCAAGATCTTCCAGATGCTTCCGGAGGACCGGTTCGAATCCTTCCTCTCCGTGCCGCTCCGGACGAAGGACCGACTGGTGGGGGTCATGAACCTCCATTTCCGGGGGGCCTTTTCTCCCAACAACACCGAGATCGAGCTTTTGATGCTGCTCTCCCAGGAGATGGGCTTCATGATCCGCCACATCCATCTCTTCGAGGAGGCCCAGAAGAAGGCCCGCCAGATCGAGGCCCTCTCCCAGGTCAGCCAGTCCATCACCTCGAGCCGTTACCTCGAGGAGATCCTTCACCTCATCGTGACCGTCACGGCCGAGATGACCAATTCCACCCTCTGCTCGATCATGATCTACGATCCCGAAAAGGGGCTGGTCGTCCGGGCGGCCCAGACCCTCTCCGACGAGTACCGGACGAAGCCTCCGCTTAAGGTTGGTGAGAGCATTGCCGGGGTGGTCTTCGGAGAGCGCCGGGCGATCGCGGTGGAAAATGTCCAGAAGGATCCCCGCTACACCGCCAAGGAGCTTGCCCGAAAGGAGAATCTCGTCTCCATGCTCTCGGTACCGATGATGATCAAGGATCGGGCGATCGGGGTGGTCAACGTCTACACGAGCCATCTGCACCACTTTACCCGTGACGAGTTCAAGGTCCTGCAGTCGGTTGCGAACCAGGCCGCCATCGCCTGGGAGAACACCGTCTTGTTTGAACGGACGGTTGCGATGGAGGAAGCCCTTGAGAGCCGCAAGCGGATCGACCGGGCCAAGGGGATCCTCATGAAAAAACACCGCATCGCGGAAGAAGACGCCTACCGTCTCCTGCAGAAAAAAAGCATGAACATGCGCAAATCGATGCGCGAGATCGCCGATGCTGTCCTTCTGGCGCATGACCTTAAGGTGGACTAGACACACAGGGGGAGTGGGGGGATATGGATCAGGGGTTGATGATGGTGGGGGCGATCCTGGTGGGGATCGCGGCAGCCTTAGGCGTGGCCCTGTGGGGATTCGAGGTGGCACGGAAGGACTTTCCGCACATCCTGGGATTTGTTCATCCGACCCTGGCCATGGCCGGCCTGCTCATGCTTGGTGCCCGTTTCTTCATCCGGGGCGGGGCGCACTGGTTCGACATCGGGCTCGTCCTTCTGGTGGGGGCTGCCGCGGGGGGGCTCATTCTCGTCGTGCGGGGATTCCGCCGGCGGTCCATGATCCGGGCGGTGACAGTTCTTCATGGCCTTCTGGGCCTCTCCGGTCTGGGCTTCGTCATCTACCAGCTGACCCATCGGTAGGCGACACAAGGAGGAATAGGCAAACCATGGACCAAAGCGGCGGATCTCCCCCTTCCCCCCGGAAGGGGCTTTGGGGGGGCCTGTCTGTCTTTTTTTTGGGTGTCCTTCTCCTCTTGCCCCCTGTGGGGGAGGCCGGGGAGACCGCCCGGATCTTTCCTGAGCTCAGCGTCGCCCAAAAGACCTGGAATTACGATTATTCCAGGGCCGTCGCCCTCTCGGACAGATTCCTCCAGCAGGCACAGCTTCTCTCCGGGTATACCTGCCGGACCCGGACCTTTTACTCGCTCAACCGGATCCTGTCCCGCGACAGAAACCGGAGAGTGCGGGAGCGTCCGAACGAAGACTTTGATCTGACCGTCTCCTATCGCCCACTGACAGCCTTCGTCCGGCTCATCCATCCCAGAAAGGGAGCGACCGTTTTTTATCGGTCGGTGGACGGGGTGACGGAGGTTCATCCCTTTTCTTTCCTTCCGCTGACACTCTCCCTCTCGCCCCACAACGGCCTGATCACATCCCGCTTCGGACACTCCATCGACCACTCGGACTTTCAAAGCTATGACAAACGGGTGCTCCGTCCCGCATGCCTGACCCATTCCTGCCTCTATCTGGGCTCCGGAGTCTTTCGGGGACATCCGGTGGAGATCGTGAACATCGCCCCCGACCAGCTCGAGGCCCGGCCTGTCTTCGGCCGCATGTGGCTCCTTCTCGACCGGGACACCACTCTTCCGGTTTCAGTGGCGACGGTCGGTCCGGACGGGCGATTCTGGGAGCGGATCGACTACGGAGGTTGCCGGCTTCTCTTCCGGTGACTTAACCTCTTTTCAATGCGAAGGCGACGCCCCTAATCGGACGGTGTTTTCCGTGAGGACCGGCGGTTCGGCCTCCCCATGTTCATCTCCGTGTCGATGGTAATCACTGTCTTCAGGTTTCCCCTCACATTGAAGTCCCCCGTGACCTCCAGAAAGCGCGGAGCGAGGAGGGTGACAAGATCTCGGAAGATCCGGTTCACTGATCCCTCATGGGAGATCCGCTGGTCCCGGAACCCATTCAAGTAGAGTTTCAGGGATTTTAGCTCCACGATGAAGGCCTCGGGATCATAGACGATCCGGATGGTGGCGAAATCGGGGTATCCCGAGCGGGGGCAGAGGCATGTGAATTCGGGGAAGGAGAGGGTGACCCGGTACCGCTGCTCCTGTTCCGGGTTTGGCCAGCGCTCAAGGGAGTTTTCCAAAATGGCCCGGGTGCCGTAGGCCGGTTCGGAAGAGGGGGGAGTCTGTCCGGTGGAGGTTCTGGGAGACATGTCAATCCTTTCAAGAGGGTCGTGAGGCGGGCTTGGCATCCTTGGGGGATGTCTTCCCATTTTTTTCGATCCTATCATGGAATCAGGCTTCCGAGCGAGAGGGTTCCCTGGATGCCACCATTTCTCGAGCCGGTCCCTGTTTTGTGATGGCTATCTCCTGACCTTCCTTTGATATTACGAGATAGAGAACGATGGTAATTGGGGTGGGCGATCAGTTGGCAAGGAGGTGGACCTGAGGATAAGGTTTGTCGGGTTCGTTCTTGCCGGAGGGTTCTCCCTTCTGGTCCCGGGGAATTCCCAGTATGTCCGGCTGTCGATCGATGCCGGGGAATACGACTATGCCCGATCCCTTCTCGACCCCAGGCTTCAAAACCCGATCCGCCGCTCTGGGTCTTACGGGAAGCCGCCCATGTGGCCGCACTCCGGGGCTACCCTGAAGAGGCGGCCGCCTATCTCGAAACCTTGCTTCGGAGAAGCCTGGAAGACTATCAGGACAGGCTCGAGCTGGCGAGACTGTATCTGGAGTTCTATGGCCCGGATCCGGATCGTTCACGGGGGTGATCGGCTGGGTTCCCACAACCTCTCTCCTGCCCGAAGAGGAAGAGGGCCGTCATCGCTCCTTCCCGACACTGCCTGCCCCCCGTTCAGGGCGTCCTTCACACCGGAAGGTCGATTTTGTGTATGATGGATGGGAGAGCAGAGACAGGGTTGTCTGGTCGGGACTTTCCTCCTCCGCGTCCTGCCGGCTCAAGAGAGAGTCAGGGAGGAGGGCAGGAAATCCTCATAACAACCGGCCCGGATGGGCAGCTTTCACTATGTCAGCTGAAACCGGGGGTTGCCTACCGGCTTCTCCGGAGATGACGATCCCTTTTTGCAAGGAGGAATGAATGAACCATACGGGTCTTTCCGAAAAGATCCGGGCGTCGAAAGCGGTGGCCGCCGCCGGACTTCTTCTGGCGGCCAGCGCCTTTTCCGCCTGCTCTCTCTTCGAGCCCTCCCCCCCCTTTTCCAAGTCGGAAACCCGGTGGGCGGACCGGGAGATCCTCTTCCGGGACGTGGAGCACCATAAAAGGGCCATGGAAGGGCAACGGGTCGTCCTGGGGGGCAAGATTATCACAGTCAAGCGGGGAACCCCCGAATCCCTGATCTTTGTCCAGGAATATCCGCTTGACAAGGAGTTCAATCCAGAGACCGACCAGCAGTCCCGTGGAGACTTTGCGATCGAGACCGATCTTCCGCTGCCGAAGGACCGGTACAAGCCGGGTCACACGATCGAGGTGATCGGTGAGGTTCGGGCTCCGATCCCGGTTGCGATGGGGGAAAAACAAGTGAAGCACATTCCCCTTGTCAGGGCGCACCATCTTCATGCCCAGGCGCCGGCCCCGCCGCCCGATCCCATGATGATGGATCCGGGATTCATGGATCCGGGAATGATGGGGCCGGGCTTCATGGGACCGGGGTTCTTTGGTCCCGGAATGATGGGCCCTGGCTTCTTCTGAGGGGCCGGACCCTCCGCTTGAATTCCGGAAGGGAGAATGGCAAGATTCCCCTATGCCGATCACCACACCCTTTAGGGTCCGCTACTCCGAAACAGACGCCCAGAGGCGGGCGCATCACTCTCACTATCCGGTCTGGTTCGAGATGGGGCGGGCGGAATACTGCCGTGCCAAGGGGTTCGATTACCGGGCGATGGAGGAAGGGGGAATCTTCCTGGTGGTGGCGAAGCTCGAGTGTCGGTATATGGGCGCCCTCCAGTATGACGATCTCGCGGAGATCGAAACCCGTCTGGTGCGTGTAGGGCGGCGGATTCTCGAATTCTCCTACCGGGTCACGGATACCGATATTGGGGTCTTGGCTGCGGTGGGATCGACAGTGCTGGTGCCGGTGGACCGCGAGGGACGGGTTGTCTCCCTTCCTGATGAGGTCTTCCGCCTTCTCGCGCCTTGCGAGGAGGTTCCGGCTCCGGCCGCGGAGCCTTGAT
>JAJZGM010000228.1 GCA_021828525.1 Nitrospirota bacterium
ATACCGGGGGCCGGAGATGCACGGAACTCCCGCTTCCCGTATCGGGGAAGGCTATCGGGGGAGAAGACTGTTCTGCCCTCCCTGGAAATAGTACCAAAGCGAGAAGTTGGGGGTCGTGGCCAGGTATTCGTTGTTTCCGAAGGCGGGGAGCAGCACTCCGAAGGAGGCGGCCAGGCGGGGGGTGAGATTGTATTCGATGGTGGGCTGGACACCAACGAGATTGAAGGTTGAGGGGTGGGTGTTGACGGGAAGACCGTCCACGGAAAAGGGAAGTCCCGAGAGTCCGGCGATCTCCAGGATGAAGCCGAGGCCGCTCTTGTCGTCGACCACATCTTCGATTCCGAACCGGTACTGGACCAGGTCCCCGAACTGGGTGAAGACCGGGGCGTCGCCGGCCGCGACAGAGAGATTTCCGGGAACGGAGAGCGTGTAGTAGAGGTCCCCGATCAGGCGGAGGGGCTTTAGGTTTTTCCGGAGCATGGCGACTGCGGTGAAGGCGGGGGCGCCGAAATGGGTGGAGGGAACGACGTTGATGGGAGGAAGCCCCCCTACCGGAACCGGAGTCCCGAGCCAGGAGGAGGTGGGAAGGGTCACGAGAAAGGCGGTGGTGAAGCTCGGGCGGCCGGTGAAGGGATCCTGGATGATCCACCGGTGCTTGATGCCGAAGGTGAGGTCGTTGAGCCCTGAGCCGTTTAATGAGGTTCCGTTCTGGGTCGAGAAGGTGGTGACGACCGAAGGGAGAAAGACGAGCTCGGTGTTCACATCGAGGCCGTAGAACATGGCAAAGAGGTCGAGGAGCTGGGTCTGGCTGTAGCCCGGCGGAAGTCCCGTGATCCCTCCGGAGTCCGAGAACTGGGCCTGGGTGAACCGTCCGTACATGAAGAAGCGGACGTTGAACTCTCCCTCCGGAAGCGTGTCGGCCTGGGGCATGAGGTCCGGGCCCGAGGTGAGCGGGTTCCAGGCCTTCCGGTAGGCGGCGAGCGCATCGGGGCCGTCGAGGGAGAGAGGGGGATGTTTTTCGGAGACCGCAGGGATCGGAGCGGCGGAGCCGGGAGAGGCCGGATGAGGCGCCGGAGCAGGCGATGCTGGCATGGGCTGCTCCGGGGAGGCCGAAGAGGCGGGCGCGCCCTCCGAAAGGGGAGAGGCCGGAGGGGAAGACTGGGTCGGGGGTGCGGGGGGGATCGAAGGAAGGGTCGCGTTCTGGGCATGAAGGGGGGAGACCAAGAGGAAAAGACAGCAGATCCCGAGGAAAACACCACCGATATTCGTCTTCAACAAGTCGTCCTTTCCCGTCCTTCCCACCGGAAGATGATCCCGTCCTTCCTCCCGCCTTTCATTCTTCCACAAAGGACGGGTCCCCGTCATGACCGGGATCATAGGAGCAGGGAGCGGGGAACGAAAATGGAGGCCTGTGTGAAGAGGCAAGGCTCCGATCGGAAAAGCGGCAGGGATCCGCGGGGACAAAAGCCCCCGCGGAACCGGGGAGGCGGGGCTCAAAGCCCCGAGGCGAACCCCAGGATCTCCAGCGTGATGTCCTCCTCCCCAAGACGGGCCTGGCAGGCCAGACGGGACTTCGATCCCACCCCGACCACACTGTCGAGCCGCTCGTTTTCGGTCCGGTCGATCTTCGTGAGACTTTTCCGGCCTTCTGTCACAAAAATATGGCAGGTTCCGCAGGAGGCCTTCCCCCCGCATTTGTGGCCGATCCCCTCCTCCGATTTGAGGACGATCTCCAGCAGGGGAGTCCCGGAGGGGGCGTTCAGTTTTTTTCCGGCAGGCATGATGGTCACGACAGGCATCTTGAAATCTCCTTTTTGAATCCGCAGAAAGGGTGCGGGTCTCATGGCTTGGAACTGGGATTGTTGACAGATTTCGGGACTGCGTCGCCCCGGGCGAAAAACAGGAATAGTTCAGGGAAGGAGGAGAGAGAACTCTCCTCCTTCCCTGAGATTAAAGGACCCGGACGGAGTTCGTCAACTCCGGACCAGAATTCCGGGATCGCCCGAGCGATCCTTTACGGGAGGGTCACCCGGTGGTAGAGTTGAACCATCAATTGCAATACTGGATTAATTTTCTTGCATCCATGAGGAGTCCCATGGATCATGGGATGATAACAGGAATCATTGGCATTAAACGTTGAAGGAGGAGACGATGGTTCACAACCGGAAATCCGGAATTTCTCCCACTCTTGCCAGACTGTCGACGGGACTATTGACCGGAGCCCTGCTTCTTCTTCCGGTCACTCCCGCCCTGGCCAAGACCACGATCAAGATCCTCTCTCCCGAAAACGGCGCGACCGTTCCCCAGAATGTGGTGGTGAAGTACGCCTACCACAAGGAAGGCCGGGCCAACCACGTCCATGTCTTCGTGGACGGCAACTTCCTCGAAGCCACCCATGAAGATCCCGTGACCCTCAATCTTCCCAGCGGCCACCACACCATCATGCTCCGGGCCGCCTCGAGACATCACGACCTCTTGAAGGCCCAGGCCTCGGTCGACGTCGACGTCAAGTAATCTCTCCAAAGTCCAGATCGCCGGAGGGGCCCCGTTCCTGGCCCCTCCCTCTCAGTTCACCCGAAGAACCGCCACCCCTTTGAGCCGGTCGTTCTTGAGATCGGAGAGCGCCGTCACCGCCTCCTCCAGAGGGTAGACCGTCACCTCGGGGACGAGCCTGCGCCCGGAGGCCAGGGCAAGCCAGGCGTGACCATCCTGCCGGGTGTTGGCGGTCACCGACCGGAGA
>JAJZGM010000023.1 GCA_021828525.1 Nitrospirota bacterium
TCCGATCTGTTTCCCCGCGGGAAGGAACGCCTCTCCGGGAGAGGCTCAATTTGGAGAATCGCGTTGTGGATCCGACCGCTGACCAGTATTCCTCTGGCCATGTCTGCATGTTTGTTCCCAAAAACATGACGAAGGAGGATGTAGAAAAGGGGATTGATTGGGTCCAGAGATCCTTTTATTCCCCCCGCTCGATCATGAAGCGGCTTGTCTTCCCGAAGAGCCCCTATACCTTCCACAGAGACGGGCTTCCTTCAAATCTGTTCTTCAATTATGTTTCCCGACAAGGTATCGATACCGTCGAGTATTACTGAGGTCTCCCCTGTCAACAAAAAAGGCAACCTTTTTCGAGGTTGCCTTTTTTGTTTCCTCTCTTTTTGCCTTCGCCCCAGAGTCTGAGTGGAGGTCCGGTCTTCCGATGTCAGACTCCGGTTCGAATCCGGCTCCTGTTCAAATACCAAAAGAGAACAAGAAGTCCCACCAGAACGAAGGCTCCAATTCCGGAGAGAGCCCCGATCGAAGATTTGATTCCATAGGTCGGGGTTCTGGCCGGATTGTAGATAACAAAGAGCATGGCATAGACCGTATAGGCGGTTGAAATTGAGAAAACAAAGGAAAGAAGAGTGACCCATCCCAGCCTTTTGTGAACGAGGGGGTTCTTCTTGAGAACCCGTTGGCCGTTGGCCACCTCCGTCGACATAAAGCCATTGAAGACGACCACGCCCGTAAGGATTAGGGCTGCGGTTGAAACGAGAGAGTGGAAGATGATGATGGGGTAGTAGACCATGTATTTGACCATCTGGGGACCGCCAAAACCGACGATTCCCACGATATACTGCTGGGCCAGATACATGAGAAACCACCCGGCGACAAGGATGGTGGATAGGAGCATGGAATTGTGGTGGGCTGTTCCCCGGTGTTTCCGGCCGAGATAGGCCCCGAAGAAGAGGCAGGAAAAAACGATGGTTTCACTGGTGATCGTAAGGTCCCACCAGAAGTCAGCCTTTGTTCCAAGAAATCCATGCATGATCTAGCCATTTCCCGTATTTGACGTCGATTCGTCTCCGCTTTCGAGAGCCTTGCATACAAAATACCAAAGCCCGAAAGGAACAATGCCTGCAAAAAGGAAAACCATGAAAAAAAGGGCCCCGAAACCGAGAAAAACCTTGGATGGATTGCTTCCAACGGCATGAAAGAAAGCCGAAAGAAAACGCCCCCCAAGAAAGTTCGGAACCATGAAGGTATATCCGAATCCCCAGAACCCAAAAACGGATGTCAGCAGGGGATGCCGTTTTGCAAGGCCTAAAAGTGAACCATCTTTTTTGGCCATTAAGCGTTATCCCTCGTCAACGGGACGGTTCATATCCAATCTGTCCCTCTCTAAGAAGAGTAAGGGAGACGGGGGCTGAAGGCAAGTGTCAGGCTGTCCGTTTTTCAAGGGTCTGGAGACGACCTATTTCCTCAAGCAGCTCCTGGACCTGTTCGGGTGGAAGCGAGCGGCGCCTCAGAGTGGCCTGGACTCTTCTCTTGTCGACCGTTTGTCCCCAGATCCCGAGGATTGTCCGACTTCCGTGACACTGGATCTTGCGGACGAGTTCGTCGGCATCCCCGTTTTTCCATTCCAGGACTACCGAATTTCCGGTTGTCCGGATGGCCTTGAGAGAACGGGGGGCGAGAAGGAGGCACTGGTTGAAGATGGAGGTGAACCCTGAAAAAAGGACAAGCCAGAAAGCTCCGAAAAAGAGATAAAACCAGAGGGAGGAGGTCTGGTGGTGGGCAATGTAGCCATAGGAGAGAATGCCGGAGAGCACGAGGGCTGAGCCATGAAAGAGACCGCTTGTCAGCGCGCCTTTTGTGTCCGGGGTAAGGGAATACCGTTTGTCTACCATGGGTGCAGAAAATAGCATATAATCGGACAACATTCAATCGGGGAGGAGTCATGATCGTCTGGAAGGGGCGCAGGATCGGAGTGGATCTCATGAATGTTCCGGGGGAACGGACGACCCGCTCTTTCGAAATTGTCCGGTTTGGCCAGGGTGTCGCCATCCTCCCCATTCTTGATGACGGAAGGATTGTCCTTATACGCCAGTACCGCCCGGCTGTGGAGGACTCCATTCTTGAGATCCCTGCCGGAAAAATTGAGGAAGGGGAAGATATTCTGTCCGCCGCTGAAAGAGAGCTCCATGAGGAAGCCGGGATTTCGGGGGCGGCCCTTCAGAGGATGACGTCGATCTGGACGACCCCCGGTTTCTGTGACGAAGTCATACACCTTGTCCTGGCCCGAGGGGGAACCCTTGGCAAGGCCCAGCCAGAAGAGGACGAGTGGATAGACCCTCCGATTTTTTATTCCGGAAAAGATATCGCCCATCTGGTCAGGACGGGGGCGATCCGCGATTCCAAAACCCTTGTGGCGCTGGGATGGGCGGGAGTCTTTCAGGAAGATTTCAGGATCCCGGACTGAATGCCTGATCGATTTGGGTTTATCGGAGACGAATGATATGATGAATGTTCCGGGTCGATTTAAGGTGGCAAAGGGGGCCATTTTCTGGAGTGCCTCTTCGTGCCTTGAGGCCGGACCTTGCGGAAGTTGCGAGGAGCTTTGTCCGACCGGTGTTCTTGATCTGGGACTTTTTGAGAGAGACCTCCTGTCGACGGAAGCCCCCGTCTGTATCCGATGCAGGCTTTGTCTTTTAACCTGTCCAACCGGAGCTTTGGCATTTTCTCCGGAGGGTAGCGTCCCCGGTTAGCAACAGTGTGAAAACCGGGGGGTTCGTACAGCGCGAGTACCGGAGTTCTGCGGATATGTCTAATCCAAATCCCTCATTTCTCCCTGTCCTGTCATCCTGGGCTGATTCTGAGTCCTCCGGAGTCTCTCCGGCCCTCGACCTGCCAAAGGGCTCCCTGTCAGCCCTGGGTCCTGCCATCATTCTGGACTCTCTTGAGGAAGGTGTTGTGGCCATAGGGCTGGACAAGAAAATTCTCTACATGAACCGGGCCGCAAGAGAAATTCTGGGCATTCCGGAAGGGGATTTTTCCGGTATGGATTGTCAGAAGGCCATGCGGACGTCCGTTTGCAGCGCACGGTGTCTTCTGGAAAAAACCCTCGAAACGGGAGAGCCCTTCCGGAACTATGAAATTACGCTCACCGACCACCACCGTCGCACCCGCCTCGTGAGAGTCAACACGGCTCTACTTAGGGACGCAGAGGACCATGTCGTCGGCGGTGTGGAGATCTTCCACGATGTCACACAGATCGCCGAACTCCGGAACGAACTGAAAGGCCGATACTCCTTTGGCCGGATCATCGGCCAGAGTGAAAGAATGAAAGAGCTTTTTGATCTTTTGCCGGTTGTGGCCCAGAGCAAGTCGACGGTCCTGATCGAAGGCGAAAGCGGAACCGGCAAGGAGCTGGTCGCCCATGCCATCCATGAAAACAGCCCCCGGAAAGAGGGGCCTTTCATCAAGGTCAATTGTGCGGCCTTGTCAGAAGGGGTCCTCGAGTCGGAGCTCTTTGGCCATGTGCGTGGCGCTTTTACAGGGGCAGTGTCGAGCAAGCCGGGTCGATTTGAGATGGCCTCGGGTGGGACCCTCTTCCTCGACGAAATCGGGGAAATTTCGGCGGCGATGCAGGTCAAACTCCTGAGGGTTCTTCAGGAGGAGGAATTCGAGCGTGTCGGGGGAACGAAAACGCTGAAGGTTGATGTCCGGGTCATTGCAGCCACAAACCGGGATCTGAAGAAGGCGATCGAAGCGGGGGAATTCCGGAAAGATCTTTATTACAGGCTCCGGGTTGTCCCCCTTTTCCTGCCTCCTCTCAGGGAGAGACGGGAGGACATCCCGCTTCTGGTGTCGGCCTTCCTGGCGCGCTACAATGCCGAATTCGGGAAAAACATCGAAGGCCTGACCCAGCCTGCCCTGGATGTGCTTCTCAACCACACCTACCCGGGAAATATCCGGGAGTTACAGAATATCATGGAGCATGCCGTGCTTCTGGCGGCGGGACGCATGATCGATATCAAGGATCTTCCACGGGATCTTTGGACTCCGACCGGAGAACGTCCTTTCCTTGACTCGGCCCTCTCGCTTCCCCAGCCTCTCAAGAATGTGGAAGATGCCCTGATTCAGAAAGCGATGGAGCGGACGAACGGAAATATGTCCGAGGCGGCGCGTCTTCTCGGCATAGGCCGTTCGACCCTCTGGAGACGATTGCGGGAAAAGGGAGGAGCTCCATGATCATATCCACAACGGCAGGAGAATTCCGGTCGCTGATCTCCACCCATAGGCTTGTCCCTGTGGCGGGCGAAGCCCTGTCGGACTTTCTGACTCCCCCGGGAATCTATGCGGCCCTTCCCTCGGCCGAGCCACGTTTTCTGCTGGAGAGCGCGACAGGGGGAGACCGGTGGGGACGCTATTCTTTTGTCGGATCAGGAATGCAGTTTTCCTTCAAGGGGACGCTGAAGGAAGGATTGACGGTCGGGAAGTACCGGGATGGACAATTGGCATTTTCGGTCCGACATGAAGGGGATCTCCTCGATAGTTTTTCCAGGGCAATGGCCGACCTGAATGCCTTTGTCGACAGCAGATTCCCGGTCTTTGCCCAAGGAGTGGTGGGATATTTCTCTTACGACATGGTCCGGTGTTTCGAGGAACTCCCGGAAACTCTTCCCCGGGCGGACGATTTCCCTGATCTCGACTTTGTCGTTCCAGAAATTATGGTCATTCTGGATCATGCCCTTCAGAAAATTCGGATCATGACCTGGGTAGATCGTCAGGACGGCGATCCCGTGAAATTGTATGACGAAGCCGTGGTGCGGCTTCAGACCTTCTGGGAGTCTCTTTTCCTCTCCCGTCCCCTCCGCAAGCCGACCATGTCTGAACGGCACGGACCGTTCTCGGTCAGGGAGGTGACTGATTCTGAAAGCTTCAAGGGGGCGGTGGAAAGGGCAAAGGAGCATATCAGGGCCGGAGACATCTTCCAGGTTGTTCTCTCACGCCGTTTTGAATTCCCCTGGGAGGGGTCCCCGTTGACCCTGTACCGGGTGCTTCGCTCAATCAACCCTTCCCCCTATCTTTATCTGATTGAAAACGGACCTTTTGCCCTCGTCGGATCTTCTCCCGAGCTCTTTGTCAGGGTGACAGGAAAAATCGTGGATCTGAGACCCATTGCAGGAACTATCCGCCGTTCGGGAGATCCCCTTGAAGATGAAAGGCGCTCGGAACGCCTTCTTGCAGATCCGAAGGAAAGAGCGGAACACGTCATGCTCGTCGATCTGGGACGAAACGATGTGGGGCGCATTGCTGAAAAAGGAGGTGTCCGGGTCAGCGAAATGATGGTCCTTGAACACTATTCCCATGTCATTCATATCGTGAGCCATGTGACCGGTGTCCTGGCTGAAGGAAAGACGGGCTATGATGTCATCCGGGCGGCCCATCCGGCCGGAACTCTTTCTGGGGCTCCCAAGATCCGTGCCATGGAAATTATCGAGGATCTGGAGCCGATTCGCCGTGGGCCCTATGCCGGGTGCGTGGGGGTGATCTCCTTTTCGGGAGATGTGGATCTGGCGATCGCGATACGTTCCGTTTTCATTTCGGGCTCCCGGGGATTTTTTCAGGCTGGCGCCGGAATCGTGGCCGACAGCGATCCCGAGCGGGAGAATCAGGAAATCCTGGCCAAGGCCCAGGCCATGGTCCGGGCCCTGGAGATCACCCACGGGAGCGAGGGACCATGGCTTTTTTGATGATCGACAACTATGACTCCTTCACCTACAATCTCGTCCAGTATTTTTGGGAGCTTGGAGTAGAGATGGAGGTCTTCAGGAACGACCGGATCCGTCTTGCCGACATTGATGTGGGCCTCCTGGAAGGAATTGTGCTTTCACCCGGACCGGGAACTCCGGCCGATTCCGGGATCTGTCCTGAAATCGTAAGGGAGCTCGCACCGGATTTGCCTATCCTTGGTGTATGCCTGGGCCACCAGACGATCGGGGAAGTCTTCGGTGGTTCTGTGGTCAGGGCCCCCCGTCTCATGCATGGAAAAACTTCGCCAGTCCTTCATGACGGCTCCGACATCTTTGCGGGCATTCCGAGCCCTTTTGAGGCCACCCGGTATCATTCCCTGATTGTTCTTGAAAGCACCCTGCCACCGGAGATCGAGGTCACGGCAAGGACGGAAGAGGGAGAAGTCATGGCACTGGCCCACCGTCGTTATCCGACCCGGGGGGTCCAGTTTCATCCGGAATCGATTCTCACCCTTCACGGTAAAACCCTTCTTGCAAACTTCATCTCTCTCGCACGATCCTTCAACGACTCCAGAAAAGGGAAATCGGCATGACGCCCAGAGACGCCCTCCTTTCGCTCGTGAAGCGGGAATCCCTGTCTCGCAAGGAGATGAGCGGAATCATGGGAGAGATAATGGACGGCAAGGTTGAAGAGGCCCTGCTCGCCGGAATCACTGTGGCCCTTCTTTCCAAGGGTGAAACATCCCAGGAGATTTCTGGAGCTGTTGACGCTCTCCGGGCCCGTCAGTGCCACTTTCCGGAAAACGGAGAGGATGCGATCGATGTCTGCGGAACCGGAGGAGACAGGTCTGGAACAGTGAATCTTTCCACAGCCATATCCTTTGCCCTGGCAGGAGGCGGTATCAGGGTCATAAAGCACGGGAATCGGGCTATTTCGAGTCGGGCCGGTTCGGCCGACGTCCTTGAGGCGATGGGGCTCAGGATTGAGATGACCCCGGAGGAGGCGGCACGGCTTTACAGGGAAACAGGCCTGACCTTTCTCTTTGCTCCCCTTTATCACCCGGCTCTCCGGATTGTCGCAAAGGTCCGGCGGGAGCTTGGGATCAGGACCTTTTTCAACCTTCTGGGTCCCCTGGCCAATCCTGCCCGGGTTCCCAGACAAGTGGTGGGTGTTTATGAACGGGATCGGCTCGAGACCGTGGTTGATGTCCTATCCAGTACCGGAAGCGAGGAGGTCCTTGCGCTTTTTGGGAACGGGCTCGATGAGGTGAACCTTTCGTCGACGACGACAATGCTTCACCTTTCAGGTGGGAAAAAAACCTGGGCCGAATTGTCCGCCAGGGATTTTGGCCTTGATCCCTCCCCGCTCTCCGAAGCCATTGGGGGAGACAGGGATCAAAACGCCGCCCTGATCGTCAGAGTCCTCGAAGGAGACCGTTTTCCCCTCCGGAACTGGGTCCTGGCAGGGGCGGCTCCCGCCTTTCTTGTCGCTGGGAAGGTTTCGACCCTTAAGGAGGGAGTCGACGCTGCCAGGCGGGCCATCGATTCGGGATCGGCATTGGCTGTTTACCGGCGCTGGAAGGAGTTTTCCGCAACATGACTCTTCTTGGGCAAATCGTTGATGCAAAGCGGCTCGAGGTAGCGTCGGCCTCCCGGAAACGGCCTCTTTCCTCGCTTGAGAGGGAGGTCTCCCGGGCACCCTCTGTCAGGACCTTTGCTCCGAATCCTTCTCCTGATCAAGGGAGGCCGCGCATTATTGCGGAAATGAAAAGGAGAAGCCCCTCGAGGGGACTCATCCGGGATCCCTATGATCCGGAAGGATTGGCAGAGACATACAGGAAGGGGGGTGCCTCCGCCCTTTCGATCCTGACAGATGCCACCTTCTTTGGGGGAAGTCTGGAGGATCTGGGACGGGTCAGAATGTCTCCGGCAGGGGAAATACTCCCCCTTCTCCGGAAGGATTTCATCATCGATCCCTACCAGGTGTGGGAAAGCCGGTGTGCCGGAGCCGATATTGTTCTTCTGATCGTCAGGATCCTGACTCAGCCGGAGCTTGTGGAATTCCTGGACCTTGCCCGGGCCCTCGGGATGGTGGCGCTTGTGGAAACACACACGGAAGAAGAGGTCTCCCGGGCTCTTGAGGCAGGGGCCGATCTCATTGGGGTCAACCACCGCGATCTCGATACGCTTTCGATCGATCGCGACAGGGGAGAGAGACTGGCCCGGATGATTCCCGGGGGAATCGGAAAGGTCGCCGAAAGCGGTCTCAGGACAAATGCCGATTATCGGCGCATGGGAGAAATCGGGTTTTCGGCCGTTCTCGTGGGAGAAGGGTTTCTCCTGTCGCCGGATCCCTTGCGGGCGCTCGAGGAGTTTCGTGGGACTCTGGATTAAAATTTGCGGCATCACCCAGGAGGGGGATGCCCGGTTTGTCGAACAGTCAGGTGCAGATGCGGTCGGATTGGTTTTTTCGGAAAAATCCCCCCGATTTGTGACCCCAAAGACGGCGAAAGCGATCTGCCTCTCCCTTCCGGACACAGTCCAAAAAGTGGGTGTCTTTGTCGTGCCGGACTGGACAAAAATAAAGGAGATCCTAGACCAGGTCCCGCTCGATGTGATTCAGTGGCACGGCGGTCTTCTGGACACGGAAGGGTTTGAGAGATTGTCGGATTTCGGATTGCCCTGGATTTACGCCGTCCGGTGGTCGGGAGAGGGACCCCTCCCCAATCCGCCGACGGCCTTCAGGATCCTTGTGGAAGGACGGTCGGAAACGGCCCCCGGCGGAACAGGGAAGTCCTGGGATTATGGGCGTCTCTCAAAGGTGACCTCCCCACTTCCGTTGATCCTGTCGGGAGGTCTGTCTCCCGGAACGGTTGGAACGCTTCTTGAGAGGCTCAAGGAGACTCCCCTGGCGGGAGTCGACGTCTCCACTGGTGTGGAAAAGAGTCCGGGAATCAAGGATGAACGGAAAATCATGGATTTTGTCCAAAGTGTGAGGGAGTGGGAGAGAAGGGCATGAAGGGAGGATTGACGCGAGAATCAATGAAACGGAAGGGCTCTCCGGTGCTTCCTGACATGAGGGGGTACTTTGGAGAGTTCGGTGGGCGATTCGTTTCGGAAACCCTGATGTCAGCTCTGCTCGAACTCGAGAAATCCTTCCGGGCCGCCTGGCGGGAAAAGGCCTTCCGTGATGAGTTCCGTGAGACTCTTGCCGACTATTCGGGAAGGCCGACTCCTCTTTATTTCGCAGAATCCCTCACAAGAGAAACAGGGGGGGCGGAGATCTGGCTCAAGCGGGAGGATCTTAACCACACGGGTGCCCACAAGATCACAAATGCCATTGGCCAGGCCCTGCTGGCACGACGAATGGGAAAAAGCCGCCTGATCGCCGAGACAGGGGCCGGGCAACATGGGGTCGCAACAGCCACCGTTGCGGCTCGTCTCGGGTTCGAGTGCCAGATTTACATGGGATCGGAAGATGTCCGGAGGCAGGCCCTGAATGTCTTTCGCATGAAGCTTCTCGGTTCCAGTGTCTGTCCGGTTGACACTGGGGGAAAGACTCTCAAGGATGCCATCAGCGAAGCTCTCCGGGACTGGTCACGCACCGTTCGAACCACGCATTATCTTTTGGGGACTGCCTTTGGCCCCCATCCCTTTCCCCTCATTGTCCGCTCATTCCAGTCGGTCATCGGTCAGGAGGTCCGTCGTCAGATTCTTGCCAAAAAAGGCCGTCTTCCGGATATGCTGGTGGCTTGTGTGGGGGGAGGGAGCAATGCCATGGGCCTTTTTCATCCTTTTATCGGAGACGAATCGGTCAACATGTTCGGAGTGGAAGCCGGCGGACGCTCCATCACACCCGGTGAACATGCGGCCCGTTTTGCCGGAGGGAGCATTGGGGTCCTGCAGGGGACCAGGACCTTTGTCCTTCAAAACCCTGACGGACAGATCGAAAATACCCATTCTGTTTCGGCCGGTCTCGATTATTCGGCGGTGGGCCCTGAATTGGCCTATTACAGAGAAACGGGGCGAATGACTTTTGACTGGGTCGGGGACGACGAGGCTCTCGAGGCTTTTCAGAGACTCTCCCGGACTGAAGGGATCATTCCGGCCCTGGAAAGTTCCCATGCCATTGCCTATGGGGTCCGTCTCGCAAGAGCCATGACTCCTGACCAGATTGTCGTCATCAATCTTTCGGGTCGGGGGGACAAGGATGTCATGGAGGTTTCCAGGATTCTGGAGTCCAAAGGGGAGGTGGGTTCGTGACAGGCCGGATGGGTTCCGGGTCGATATGGCGCCGGGGATTCTCTCCCCCACCGCTCATTCCCTATCTCGTCGCGGGCGATCCTGACCTCGAAACAACTGCGGATTATCTGAAGATGGCGGCTAAAAAAGGAGTATTCGCAGTCGAGCTTGGGATCCCTTTTTCAGATCCGACGGCCGACGGTCCGGTGATTCAGGCCGCCTCTCAGAGAGCCCTCAGACATGAGACGGCCCTGGAAAGCATTCTTGGATGGCTTTCGGGGATCTCCCCGGAGAACCTTCCCTCACTTTATCTGATGACCTATTTCAACTTGTTCCATCACATGGGAGTGGAACGATTTTGCAGGGAGGCTCAGCGTTCTGGCAGAATTGCCGGTGTGGTCATCCCGGATCTTTCCTTCGAGGACGGGGCGATCTATCGGCCGGTTTTCAGGGCCTATGGAATCAATCTCGTGGGATTCGTTTCTCCGACCACCTCACCGGCCAGGGCCCGGAAAATCGTCCGTGAATCCCGTGGATTCGTTTACTATGTCGGACTGATGGGTACGACGGGAAGTGCCCTGACACTGACCGATGAAACGCGCAGGATTGTGCGGGATCTTCGACAGTGGACAAGTCTTCCCGTGTGCGTTGGATTCGGGATCTCCTCGGGAGCGATCGCCAGTGAGATTCTTGAATTTGCCGATGGTGTCATTGTCGGCAGCAGACTGGTCCAGGACGAGAGAGATCCCGACAGGTGGAAGAAAACCTTCGAGGAGTTTGTGTCATCAGCAGGGAAGGGTAAAGGATGAAGGAAAAGAAGCGCTCAGGGTGGCTCGAAAAAAGGGACGGGGAAAGCAAGGCGGCAGACTCTCTCCCGCTCGAGTCTGCGGAGAGTGAAAAGAAGGTTCGGATTCCCGAGGGTCTGTGGATCAAATGCAATCATTGCCGCCAGATCGTCTACCGCAAAGAGGTCGAGCGGGCCGGTAAGGTGTGTCCCAAGTGCAATTATCACTTTCCCATAACCCTCTCCGAACGGCTTGAACAGCTGGTCGATCCCGGGACCTTTGATGAATTTGCAGCCGACGTGGTCTCTTCCGATCCGCTCCATTTCTCGGACAGCCAGCGCTATGTCGAGAGGCTTCGTTCCGCCCAGAAAAAAACCGGCCTTGAAGATGCCATTCGGGTGGGGGAATGCAAAATCATGAATATGTCGGCAGTCCTCGGGGTTTTTTCCTTCCACTTCATGGGAGGTTCGATGGGCTCTGTCGTCGGAGAAAAAGTGGTCCGTGCGGCCGACAGAGCTCTGGAAAAAAGGTTTCCGCTTGTTCTGGTGACGGCCTCGGGAGGGGCAAGAATGCAGGAAGGGATCTTTTCCCTGATGCAGATGGCCAGGACCTCTTCTGCGGTTGGTCGTCTCAAGAAAGCGGGACTTCCCTATCTGACGGTTCTGACAGACCCGACCTTCGGGGGTGTGACCGCGAGCTTTGCCATGCTGGGAGACGTCATCATTGCCGAACCGCGGGCCTTGATCGGCTTTGCGGGACCCCGTGTTATCGAGCAAACCATCCGTCAGCAACTTCCGGAAGGGTTTCAGCGAGCGGAATTCCTTCTCGAACACGGGTTTGTCGATATGATTGTCGAAAGAAAGAAGCTCAAGGAGACCTTGGCCCAGATTCTCTGCCATCTGGGGCCTGGGCGCAGGGTGGGCTCCCTTTGCCAGGGGAGTCAGGCGGGGTGAGTTCCTCCTCGGTCCAGGACATTCTCTCCGGTCTGGGGCGATTCGGCATCAATCCCGGACTCGACCGGATTCGAGCAGTTCTGGGCTTCCTTGGAAATCCAGAAAAGGGCCCGTTCATATTTCAGATTGTCGGAACGAATGGAAAGGGGTCGACGGCTGCGGCAATCGACGCCATTCTCCGGGAGGCCGGATACCGGACCGGACGTTATACCTCCCCGCATCTTTCCGATGTGCGGGAAAGAATCATGATTTCCGGAAATCCTGTTCCGAGTCTTCTGTTTGAATCCCTCGTGCGGGACGTCGAGACCCTTTGTCGAAGTCATCAGCTTGTTCTGACCTTT
>JAJZGM010000229.1 GCA_021828525.1 Nitrospirota bacterium
GGGAAGCAACACCCGTCCTGTCGGAGAAGGTGACCCTCCGGGAGGATCCCTTCATTCCCGGTGGCCTGGGAAGCCGGCCCTTTGACGGGGAAGGGCTCCCCACCCGGCAGAAAACAATCGTCGACCGGGGGAGGCTCACCACCTATCTTTTTGACACCTATTCGGCCCGGAAGCTCGGGCGCCACTCCACGGGAAATGCCGTCCGCTCCCTTTCCGACGGCCCGGGCGTCGGCGTGTCGAACCTGATCGTCACCCCGGGAACCAAATCCCTGGAGGATCTGGTCGCAGGCCTCTCCGAAGGGCTCCTCGTCACAGAGCTGATCGGGTTCGGGGTCAATACGGTCACGGGAGACTATTCCCGGGGGGCCTTCGGGTACTGGATCAAGAACGGGACGATCACCCATCCCGTCTCGGAAGTCACCATCGCCGGCACTCTTGATGAGCTTTACCGGGGCATCGTGGAAGTCGGCTCGGATCTTGAGATTCGATCCTCGATCAACACCCCGTCCCTTCTTGTCGAAGGGCTTCGGATCGCTGGAGAATAACGGTGCGGGAGAAAAAGGCCAGAACGTTGGCCCCGATCCACACCCTCCTTGCAGAGCGGTTCAGCACCCGGGCCTTCGATCCCGAACGTCCGGTCCTCTTCGGGACCCTTCTCTCCCTTTTCGAGGCGGCCCGCTGGGCCCCCTCGAGCTTCAACGACCAGCCCTGGCGCTTCATTTTCTGGAACCGGTTCTATGACCCGGACGGGTGGCAGAAGGCCTTCGAATGTCTGACCTCCGGAAACCAGCGGTGGGCCAGGAATGCCCAGATCCTGGTCTCCTCCGTGGCCCGGAACCATTTTTCCCATGACCGTTCCACCAACCGGTGGGGAGGACACGACACCGGCATGGCCACCATGGCCCTCCTCATCGAAGCCCAGGCCCAGGGTCTGGCCGCCCATGTCATGGGAGGGTTCGACCCTGACACACTCAGGAGGGAATTCGGAATCCCGGAGGATTTCGGGCCCATGGCAATGATCGCGATCGGGTATGCGGGCTCCCCCGACCTCCTCGACCCGGAGCTTGCGGCCCGGGAAGCAGGGGAACGGACAAGGGAATCCCTGGACCGGATCCTCTTCGAAGGAAGCTGGGCCCAGCCTGTCCGGGACAGAAAGAGCCCCCCCTCCGTCTAGGTCCCGACACCGCAGGAGCTGCCCTTCTCCCTGGCAAGCTCCGGATCAGGGCTCCTTTTCAAGCGAAATCCTGACCCCGATCGCCCCCTTGATGTCCTTGAAAAACGGCTGATCGAGCCTCGCTGCGCTGGGATTTTCCGGCCAGGGGTCCCGGACAAGAAAATACCGGATCTCTTTTCGTCCATTGACGACTTTGTACTTGGCGGCCGTGACCACGACCGCATGGCCGATCTTGTTGCCGGTCTTTAGAGCCAGGATGACGGGATAGTTCAGGTAGAGATCCTGGAGGATCTGTTCGCCGGAGGGCTCGAGGAAGGCCGTGACCACCACCTTTTTTCCCTCGTAGACGGAATGCCATCCGTCGATCGCCTGCATGATCTGGAAGACGGTGGCCGGCTTGTTCTCCTGACGACCGAAGACACGCTTGACGATCTGATCCTGTGTCACAGGGACATGGGCAAAGTTCAGAACCATCGCGACCGAGGCCGCCCAGCACCAGTTGCTTTCCTGCTGGCGGCCCAGATCCTTGGGCCGGGCCCAGGCCAGGACATAGTCTCGGGGAATCCCCACGATGTAGGTATTCGGCCCGACCAAGGTCCAGTCTCCCCGGGCCGCCGGGGCTCCCATCACGATCCCCAGGACAGACAGAAAGAGAAGGACTCCCCGGATTGTCATTGCGAATTCCTTCACGGCGTCCCGCTCCCGCATCCAAGACTCCTGATTCGACCTCCTGATAACACCCTCTCCCCAAAATACTGCCCCGGAATACGAAGGTCAAACCTTCGAGCCTTCTGGCCTTCGGGAAGTTTCAGAGAGAATCTCCGGTGAAACTCTCTGGAAGGGACAAGTTTCCTGGAAGGAACGGGCCAATGGCCGAAGGGGGTGACGGTCCTCCGTGAAAACTTCGGCAAGACCGGGTGTCCTCCCCACAAATCCTCCGGGGGTCCTTCGGGCACGGTGTTTGCTCGTCAAGGAATGATTCATCATCATCCGTCAACCGGTCCGAAAGGAGTTTTCCGTGTCCCCACGTCCCACTCTGCGCCTGCCTGCCATTCTCCTCTCGGCCTCTCTTTTCGGCCTTCTGACCCAAACCCCGACTTTCGCCTCAACAGCTCCCGAAAGGCCGGTTGAGCTTCGGACTCTGGTGGTCGAAACAGGGTCGCCAGGTGTTCGCATTCCCATTCCCCGGACTTCGGCCTTTGCCGGAAGCCGGAAGATGGTCTTCCGCTTCCTCGGAACCCCGAAGTTTTTTGTAGGGGTGATCGTCCAGAGCTTCGATGCCAGGGGGCACCTTCTCCACCACGGCCTCTTCGATCAGGGTCCGATCGACGAGGTCCTCTCCCGGGCCGTTTTCCACCAGGATGAGCGGATCCAGATTCTGGGAATATTCCAGAAGGACCATGGGAAGGTCCTGCGGATCCGCCGCCTTGCCTCGGGACAGACCCTGGACCTTCCGCTCGACCGGGCCCTCTCCCTCCTCACCGCCCGCATCGGCTCGCAAAAAGACCTCGTCTGGGCCGTGCGGTAGCCCCGCCTTCTCCGGCCGGGGGGTC
>JAJZGM010000230.1 GCA_021828525.1 Nitrospirota bacterium
GACCTTCTTTTGGGGGTTCCGTCGGTGATCTGGGGAGTGGTGGGTTTCTATGTCTTCTCCACCAATACGGGATACGGCTTCCACTGGGGATTTTCTGGGCTCGCGGCCGGGCTCACCCTGGGCTTCATCATGATCCCCATCGTGACCCGAGTGACCGAGCAGGCCCTTCGGGACGTCCCCCGAAGCTACATCGAAGGGGCGCTTGCCCTGGGGGCCTCCCGCTTCCAGGTCGTCCGGGGTCTTGCCATTCCGGCTGCCATCACCGGCATCGGGACGGGAATACTCCTGGGGGTCTTGAATGTCCTGGGACAGACGGCGCCCCTCATCTTCACCAATTACTACAACACCGGCATCCCCCAGTCCCTGGTCGGCTCCAACGGCTCGGTCGGGGACCTCGCCATGCAGATCTTCATCTACATCCATGAACCGTCGAAGGGACTTCACGTCAAGGCCATGGCCGCGGCCCTGGTCCTGACGGTGATCGTCCTTCTTCTGGACATGGGAATCCGGCTCCTGGCCTGGGGGAGCCGCAAATACGCCCAGAGAATGGGATAGGAGACCCTTTGGAACCCGAATCTCCCGACTTGCCCGTGCCAAAGATCGAGGTCAAGAACTTCAGCGCCTTCTACGGGAAGACCCAGGCGCTCCACAATGTGGACTTCAATATCTATGAGCGCAAGATCACGGCCATGATCGGTCCGTCCGGTTGCGGAAAGTCCACCTTTCTCCGGAGCCTGAACCGGATGAACGATTTTTTCCATGATTTTCGCGTCGAGGGATCGGCCACCCTCGACGGGGAGGAGATCTACGGTCCCGCCGTCAACCCCGTCCTCATCCGCCAGCGGGTGGGCATGGTCTTCCAGAAACCCAATCCCTTCCAGAAGTCGATCTTCGAAAACGTGGCCTATGGTCTCCGGATCCAGGGAGTGAAATCCCGCTCCGTTCTCTCCGACATCGTCGAAAAATCCCTGAAGGCGGCCGCCCTCTGGGACGAGGTCAAGGACCGTCTGAACGGCTCCGCCTTCTCCCTCTCCGGAGGCCAGCAGCAGCGGCTGTGCATCGCCCGGGCCCTTGCCGTCGAGCCGGAGGTGATCCTTCTGGATGAACCGGCCTCCGCCCTCGATCCCATCTCCACCGCCCGGATCGAGGAGCTGATGCAGGACCTGAAGGATCGGTATACAATTGCCATTGTGACCCACAACATGCAGCAGGCCGCGCGGGTCTCCGACCGAACGGCCTTTTTCCTGGACGGGACCCTGATCGAGGTGAACGATACGACCAAGATCTTCACCAATCCGGAAGACCCCCGGACAGAGGATTACATCACCGGCCGGTTTGGCTGAGAGGAAGGACAAAGGTGCAGCGACATCTTGACGCCGAGCTCGATCAACTCAAGGGCCGGATCACCGAAATGGGGAACATGGTCGACCTCCAGATGAAGGAGGCGACGGAGTCTCTCGTGGAACGGGACCCCGTCAAGGCCAAAGGGGTCATCGACCGGGACCACCAGGTCAACGCCATGGAGGTGGGGATCGACGAGGATTGCGTCCGCATGATTGCCCTCCATCAGCCGGAGGCCCGGGACCTCCGCTTTGTCATCACCGCCATGAAGATCATCACCGATCTCGAGCGCATGAGCGACCTCGCCTCCAACATCTCGGAACGGGTGTTGGAGCTGTGCGAGGAGCCCCCTATCCCGATTCCTTCGTCGATCATGGAGATGTCCACGATTGGCCGGGAGATGCTGCGTGAGGCCCTCGATGCCTTCGTCTCCAGAAATACCGCCCTGGCCCGCCAGGTCACCCAGGAGGATGAACGGGTCAATGTCCTCCACCGGGAGCTCGTGAAGACCATCGTCGAGAACCTCAAGCGCCATAACGGGGAGACCAGCCCCATCATTCGCATCCTGTTCGTGAGCCGCTCGCTCGAACGTTTTGCCGATCATGCCACCAACGTGGCCGAGATCATCATGTACATGGTCGAAGGAAAGATCATCCGTCACATGGCCCCCTTCGGGGAGAAGGAAGGCGTTCCGTGATCTGACTCCAGGTCTGGAAAGTGAGAATTGATCGAGAAAGAGCCCGGCCAGTCTGACATGGCCGGGCTCTTCTGATTTTGGGGATCGGTGGGGGACCCCCTGGCCCGGCCTTTGTCGTCTCCGGAATATTCCGATATCAGAAAATTTCCTTGATGAAACGAATCCCGGAAAGATTTTCGAAGTCTCCGTCCTGGCTCCAGAGAAGGGCGTCGAATTTCAGGGCGGTCGCCAACATGACGCAGTCAGCCAGAGGAAGCTTTTCCGAACGGCCGATCGTTTTCGCCCGAATGACAAGATCGGCATCAAGATCGACGACGCGTCCTTCCATCATCAGTGCCAAGGCCTGAAGCGCTTCGTTCTCCCCTCTCTGACGGAGGATTCTCTTGAAGACTTCGAGGAGACTGATCGAAGGAAGGCTGAACAGATCCGGCGTCTCGAAGGGGGGCGCAAAAAATCGGCATTGGGTCCATCGGCGAAATATTCGAGCCATCCTGACGAATCCACGACATTCAAATTCACACTCTGCCCTGCTCCCGGGGAAGCTCGGTGCCGATTCCCTTGAGAAACCCCCGCATCTTTCGAGGCGGGTTGAGCAGAATGAACGCGATGTTCCCTTGACGGACAAAATCTGGACTTTCTGTCCGGGATGAATATTGAGGGATTCACGGA
>JAJZGM010000231.1 GCA_021828525.1 Nitrospirota bacterium
ATTGGCTTTCACATAAGTGGAGAGGTTGACGAGATCGTCGAGATCCTTCATCTCCCCGCGGCCCTCGCTGATCCGCTCGATCATGTCCAGCATGACCTTCGTTCCGTCACGGCAGGGGGTGCACTCCCCGCAGGACTCGTCCTTCGTAAAGGTCATGAAGTATTTGGCCGTGTCGACGATGCAGTTCGCTTCGTCGAGAACGATGATCCCGCCCGAGCCCATGATCGCCCCTGCGGAAATCAGCGATTCGAAGTCGATCGGAGTTTCGATGAGATTTCCGGGGATACAGCCTCCCGAAGGACCTCCCAGCTGGGCCGCCTTAAACTTCTTGGTTCCGCTCATTCCGCCGGCGATTTCGTAGACGATCTCCTTGAGAGTCGTCCCTGCGGCCACTTCGATCAGTCCGGTCCTCTTGATCTTTCCCGTCAGGGCAAAGGTCTTCGTTCCCTTGGTCTTCTCCGTTCCGAAGGAGGCGTACCACTCGGGGCCACCCAGGATGATGTGGGAAACATTGGCCAGGGTCTCGACATTGTTGATGACGGTGGGATGGCCCCAGACTCCCTTTTGGGCCGGAAAGGGCGGTTTGGGCCACGGCATGCCGCGGTCTCCCATCAGGGAGGCCAGGAGGGCCGTCTCTTCCCCGCAGACATAGGCCCCGGCCCCTTCCTTGATCTCGATGTCAAAACTGAGGGCCGTTCCGAAGATGTTTTTCCCCAGAAAGCCCCGCTCCCGCGCCTGACCGATGGCCCGGGAAAGGAGCTTGATGGCATGGGGATATTCGGCACGGCAGTAAATGTACCCTTTTTGGGCATGTCCGATGGCGAAGGCAGCGATGGTCATCCCCTCAAGGACGGAATGGGGATCTCCCTCCAGCACCGAACGGTCCATGAAGGCCCCGGGGTCTCCCTCGTCGGCATTGCAGACGACATATTTTTCGTCCCCCTGGGACTGATAGGTGAATTTCCACTTGAGACCCGTCGGGAACCCCGCACCGCCCCGTCCCCTGAGACCTGAACGGGTGATCACATCGACCACCTGTTCCGGAGTCATGGTTTTAAGGACCGTCTCCAGGGCCTTGTACCCGTTCGTGGCCAGATAGTCCTCGATCGAGGAGGGGTCGATCACACCGCAGCGACGGCTCACGATCTTGTTCTGTTTCCGGAAATAGTCCGTATCGCTGAAGGCGGGAACACCTTCGTAGACCTTCTCCCCTTCTTCGTCGGACTGGCCGAAGGCCAATTCCGGAAAGACGGTCTGGTCCGCAAAATGGGCCTTGAGGATCGACTCCACCGATTCCACAGTCACCTGGCGGTAGGTCACCCTCGTCCGTCCTTCCATCTGGACCTCAAGAAGGGGCTCGTTATGGCACATCCCGACGCAACCGGTCGGGTGAACCGTGACAGGATAGCCCTTTTCGGCCACCAGACGCACCACCTCGTCGTGGATCTTCCTAGCCCCGCTCGCGAGCCCACATGTCGCCATGCCGATGTAAATCGCTGAGGTCTTGTCCATTTCAGAGCCTTTCTATGAGATCGTTTTCAAGAAAAAGGAAAACATGCCCTGGCAGCCAATGTGCCATATGGAGTCCACGGATATTCGACAGTCAAGATCATACGGGAAAAATTTCATGGGCCCCCTCCACATTGAGGAGAACAGAACCGGCCAATCCGGGGAAAGCCTCTTCCGCCGTCGTGGAGGAAGTCCGGACCCGTACCGGTATTGAAACGCATCCTGGCAATTCCTGGATCACTCCAGGACGCCTTTTATTCGGACTTTACCACGACAACGGAAGGATGTGCAAGACATCGACCTCCAAAATTCCGCGTCTCAGCTTCCCCCGACAGAGGTGCGGATTGCGATGGGCTGAAGGGCCGAAAAGAGAAGTGCGCTGGCATCCTGGAGCTGCGGCCCCTTCCAACTCGAGCGGATCTCGACCGTCAAGACACTGGGGGTCATCGTTTGGGGATAGATCTCGACCGGTCCCGCCAGGCGGGTGTCGGAGGCCTGAAGGGAGGAGAGGGAGGACTTCAGCGAGGCAAGATCAATGGTTGCCGGAAGATCGGCATAGAGGCGGAACGGCCTCTCGGTGATCCCCTCCTCCCGGATGACCATGGCCTGCAGCATGATGTTGTTGGGAATGAGCATGTCCCGCCCGTCCTCTCCCGTGAGACGAGTATAGATTTTCCCGATTTCAAGAACGGTGCCCCGGTGCTCCGGAGAAATCATCCCGTGGGGATAGGTCGCCGGAAGACGGGGGTATTGCCAGCTCATGAAGGAGATCTTCTCCCCCACCCGGAAGGGGTGAGTGGCGGCCAGGATGATCCCGGCAAAGATATTGGTCAGGGTGTTCTGGGCGACGATTCCGGCCAGGGCCGAGAGAATCGCCCCCCCCAGAACCAGATTTTTGAACCCCGCTCCGAGAAAGGTGACCAGAATGACTCCCCAGACCAGAAAATAGCCCACATCGAGAAAATAGCGAAGGGTGATGATCCTGTCGTGGTCCATATGCCCTTCGAGGCTCTTCACCAGGCGGGACTGAAGAACCTTGAGGAGTGCATACCCGAGGACCAGGATGCCTCCGACCATGAAGGTTTCTTCGGATTCCTTGACGATATAGTGATGTTCGACAAGGTAATGGACCAGTCCAGAGTAAAGGGAGACGGAAAGGACAAAAAGAGCGGCTTTCCACATCATCATCACCTC
>JAJZGM010000232.1 GCA_021828525.1 Nitrospirota bacterium
CAGGTGAGGCCAAGTGCGTGTCATGCCATCCTCGCTGGTTGGGGGGTGAAATCGGTCGATCAAAGAGTGCTGCCATTTGAAAAGCAAGATAAATGCCAAAATTTCATAAGCCTTGGGGGGCCTTGATGGGGAGAGACAGATTTCCTTCCTCGAGGAAGCCTGAGAGAATCTCGGAGATTTCCGTAAGGGTCCGGGGAAGGGGGGGCCGGAGCCGGTCGGGAAGCCCGGCCCCGAAAAAGCAGTAGAACCCTGGGCTTCGGGGAGTGCCGGTCCGATGGGCAGGGTCGGAAAAGATCTCCTCCGAGGGGGCGACCTTCCGCCAGTCTTCCAGGATGTAGGTCGGATCCCAGTCCCGGACCACGAGATGGGGGAGTTCGGAGAGCCCCGGACCGGAGAAGAGCTCCTCCCGCCAGAGAACCTCCCGGACCGGAAACTTCCCGGTGCCGAGGTCAATCAGGGAACGCAGGGCGTCACGGATCTCCTCCCCCAGGGCGCGTTCTTCCGGACCCGGATTAACCGATCCGGCCGACTCCACCCCCCGGACATTGAGGGTGATCCCGGTGCGGGTCAGCGCGAAGGCCCGGGTCCGCCCCCAGTCGAAGAGGCCGATCTCGGAGCTGAAGAGCGACCCCGCCCGGTCAACCACCTCCCGAAGCCCGGGCCGATTCAGGATCCGTTTCACGCGTCCCCGCCCGATCTTCATCGACCGGAGTACCGGCGCGGCCACCTCCCGAAGGAGAACCTCCCGACCTTCCTCCCGCCGGAGCGCAAGATAGCCCCGGGAGAGCAGGAAGGCGTTCAGGTTCATCACCCGGTCGAGGGGCGCATACCCGTGCGGACTGAACAGGACGACAAAAGTTCCGTCTTTGCGGGAGAGGTCGAGAACCGGTCCCACCGCGTCGTCGAAGACCCGAAGGAACTGGCGGAGCAAGGCGTCGAGCCCCCGTACGCTCCGGCCCAGAAGGGCGGCGGCTATGTCCTTGTGAAAGCGGGAGAGGACCCGGTCGAGACCAGCAAAGTGGACGGCGATGATTGGGTGTTCCGACGAGCGGACCATCCGGGCGATCGAGACGGAAAGGACAATCATGCGCCGGATCGCTCTCTTGAGAAAGTCTTCCGGGTGCTCCTCCTTCGCTTCGGCCACCCGGTCTCCCTCCTCGACGGGGAGCGGAAGGGATCGGACGGTCAGGCGGCCGTCCTCCCATCGAAGGGCCTGGATTCCGTCCTCCGGAGGCGGGGGTCCGGGCGCGGCCGGAAGGGGCACTCCGACCAGGACTGTCTCGGGCGCGGTGCCTCCCAGGAAGGAACGGGGGACCCGCCGGGCCAGGGCTTCGAGGTTCGCCACCTCGGGAAAGTAGGAGCCGGGGGTCTTCCGGCTCCCCTCGAGAAATCCGGTTGTGCCCGGCCCCTGGCCGGTCAGGAGCATCGCCCATTCGGCCGCCGCGAAGGGGGGGATGTCCGAGGAGAGCGGTCCGACCACCCCCCGCCCCAGAAGGTATTCGAGGTTCGGCAGCCAGCCGTGGTGGATCAGGGGATCCAGAAGCTCCAGGGAAAGACCGCCGAGACCCAGAAGGACGACCCGGGACGCCATGGCCTAGCCTCCTTTGCCGGGAGAGAGGATCCGGAGCGCGGACCGGGCCGCCTGCTTGGCGCTCCGAATCCATTCGTTGACGCGGTGGGTCCGGGAGCGAGGATCGAGAAGCGCGGAAAAGTCCCGGAAGGTGTGGCGCCGCAGGATCGGAAGCCGGGGAAGGAAAAAGGGGTCGGCCGCGGGGTAGTGGAGCCCCGGCCGGGAGGTGGCGAGGGCCAGGAAGCCGGCCCTTCGGGCGAGGGCGGCGACCAGAGGGGAGGTCCGGCCTCCGGGCGCGGACATCTCCGCCGTCTCCTGCCCCGTCAGTGTCCGGATCCGATCGAAAGAGGCGACGAGCTCGCTCCGGCATTCGGATTCAGAAAGCTCCGACAGAAAGCGGTGGGATTCGCCGTGGCCGCCGATCCGGAAAAGGGGACGGGCGGCGAGCTCGGCCACACCTTTCTCGGAGAGCATCCCCGGGGCGCCAATGTGGCCGGTCGTGACGAAGAAGGTCGCCGGGATCCCAAGGCGCGCCAGGATGGGCATCGCCAGGGCGAGATCACTCGCATAGCCATCGTCGAAGGTGACGACGACTGCCGGACGTCCGGAAGCGGACGCGCGGGGGATCTCCGCCGTCTCCCCGGAAAAAAGGGCGCCCAGGGGCAACAAAGTGTACCCCTCTTCCCGGAGGTACGTCATCTGGCGAGCAAACTCCAGGCGAGTCACCCCGTACCGGGGATCGGCCAGGGGGGCGGGCACCCAGCCGTCGGGGGCCCCATCCGGCACGATTTGGTGGTACATGAGCACCAGGGCCTCCATCAGGACTTCTCCCACTGGAGGCGGGCGGCGCTCCGCCTCTGCCGGAGCTGACGTACGAAGGCCAGGACGATGGCGGCGTTCCCCGACAGGAAATAAAGGGGCAGAGCCAGGAGACGGCCCGGCCGGGGAAGGCGCCAAGCCAGGAGCCCCACTAGGTAGAAGGCCACTTGTAAAAGGAAGAAGATTCGGAAGAGGGATCCGGGCAGAAAGGCCGAGGAGAGCAGGAGACCCATCAGGTAGAAGGGCTGGAAGGCCCGGAGCACCTTGTGGGAGAGAAAGACGAAGAGGGACCGGAGATCCTTCGTCC
>JAJZGM010000233.1 GCA_021828525.1 Nitrospirota bacterium
CATAGTCTCGAATGTCCGGGACCTGCTCCTTCCCTCCGACTGGGTTGTCGTGGGGGAGGTGGGGCTGGCGGGAGAGGTACGCCGCATTCCGGGACTCCATGAAAGGATGGCCGAAGCGGCCCGACTGGGATTTACACACATGATCGGGCCCGCCCTGCCAACAGGAAAATCCCGGAATCCTCCCCGGGGCCTCATCTACCATCCGGTGACCGATCTTCGCGCCGCTCTGACCTTTCTTGAAAAAATTCCTGGAAAAAAGGAGGTCCTTCCTTGATCCATCTTGCGGTGGAGACCTCGACCGAGATGACCGACATGGCCCTTCTTGCGGAGAATAAGGTTCTGGTCCGTCTGTCGGTCTTTCGCCCCGGCGGAGCCTCCGAGATTCTTGTACAGGGACTTGAAACCCTTCTTGGCATGGCGGGGGAAAAGAAGGAATCGATCTCCCTTGTCTCCTCCTCGGCCGGCCCCGGAACCTACACCTCCATCCGGGTTGGCCATCTTTTCTGCAAGGGGCTGGCCTATGCGACCGGAATTCCCCATCTCGTCGTCTCCCCCTTTCTTGTCCTTGCGGAACAAGCCTTTGCCCATGCCGGCAGTGGAGAGGAATTTCTGGTGGTGCTCCTCGACGCCCGCCGGAGGGAGGTGAACGCCTGCCTCTTTAATCCCCTCCGCCCTTCAGTACCCGTTTCCGGTGCCGGGGAGGCTTTCTCCGGGCGGGCAGTCTCCCCCGGGAGGGTTCTGGACGCTCTTCCTTCGGGAAAGGGACGGATCGTCGGACCCGGGGTGGTCCACCTCGAAGAAGGGATCCTGCAAAAGGAGGGGGGAAGGGAGGCCCCGCTTCTGATTTATGATCTTCCCGGCGCGGAAACGATGGGTCGGCTTGCCTTCCGGAAATGGAGAGCCCGTCCGGAGGAGGGCGGGTCTGAGAGTTCCCTTCTCTACGGGCGTGATTCGGTCATCGCCTGAGGAATTCCTTTCACCGCTTGCGGCCCGGCCATGGGGGGGATAAGATAGGGCCGACCTCATGGCATCATTGATATCTCATGATCAGACCCGACCCCGGGAGTCCGAAAATGTCTGAATCCCCGCCGGAAAATCCGGCCTCTCCCGTTTCCGGTCTTCGTTCCGTGGATCTGACCACCGGACTTTGGCCCGAGGTGGTCGGAAAATTCATAGAGACAATGCCTTTGGAGGATCGACAGTCCTTCGGGGCTGGGCCATCTCTGGTCATGGAGCTTGCCTCCGGAAGACTCGGACGTTTCGAGGGGCTCTATGATCCCGGCCGGGCTACCCTTCTCGGGATGGTGGGGGGATGGGTGCTCGACTATGAGGCCGAAATACATCTTTTATATATTAGATCGAGTGAAAGGAGACGGGGGTTCGGCCGGAAGCTTCTCTCGTCATTTTTGAACAATCTCGACGCCGCCGGGGTCCGGGCTTCCTATCTCGAGGTGAGGGAGTCGAACAGGATCGCGAGATTTCTTTATTATTCTCTGGGATTCAAGTTGCAGAATGTTCGCAAGAACTATTATCAGAACCCGACCGAAGACGGTCTTGTGATGGTCCGGGAGGTTACGGGAGACATCCCCTCCGCCCCCAGGGAAACCCAGTAGGAGGATTGACTATGGATGAACAGAAGAAGAAACGACACGAACTGGACTCTCTCAAATCCCGCCATGACAGTCTGGAAAATCGCCTTTCCGATCTCGTGAAGAAAGGGCACTGGAATGAGGAGGAAACACTGGAAATGAACCGGATCAAATGGGAAAAGCGCGACCTGAAGGAAAAGATCGTTCAGGGAGAAGCCCAACTGAGCAAGATGGTGGAGAGTTCCTGAGAGATGCTTGGAATCGGGCTGCCGGATCTTCTCTTCATCCTGTTGCTCCTCATAGTCCTGGTCAAGCCTTCGGAATGGCCCACGGTAGCCCGGCGGACGGCCCGGACCTTTCTGGCCCTCCGTCGCTCCTTCACGCCGGTCCTTGAGGAGATGCGCGGGGTGAGGGATTCCCTGATGGCCGATGTTTCGAGCGCTGTCCCGTCTCCTCCCGTTCCCGAAAACTGGGCTCCCAGGCCCCAGGGATTCCAGAAGGGGGGAGAGCCTTTGAACGAGTCTTTCCCTGATCTCACATGACAGAGCAAGGAGAGGGGAGATTCCTCCCCTTCATGGAACATGTGGTGGAGCTCCGGCGAAGGCTCCTGAGAACCCTGGTATGGGTGGGTCTGGGATTTGCCATGAGCTTTCCCTTTTCGGAGCGGATGATCTCCTTTCTGGGAAAGTTGTCAGGAACGCCCCTGGTCTTCACCACACCCACGGAGGCTTTCTGGATCACGATCAAGACCGCCTTTTACGGCGGGCTTGTCCTGGCCTTTCCCGGATGTCTCTATGAAGTCTGGGCCTTTGTCTCTCCGGGACTCTACCGTGACGAACGCCGGTCGATCCTCCTGTGGGTGGGGGGAGGGTCCGTGTTCTTTCTTTTGGGTGTGGCCTTTTCCTTCTGGGTGGCCCTTCCTGCGGCCCTCTCCTTTCTGGTGCATTTCGGGGAAGGGGAGGGGCTTCGGGCGTTCATGTCCGTGGACCGGACCATTTCCTTCGAGTGGCGCTTTCTCCTCGTCTTCGGACTGATCTTCGAACTTCCCGTCGTCATGGGTTTTCTCTCCGACCGTGGACTGGTCGGCCCCGAAACCTTCCAGAT
>JAJZGM010000234.1 GCA_021828525.1 Nitrospirota bacterium
CAGAGTTTTCTTCCGGACAGAGTGAATCCGCTCACTTGTTTTTATTTTTCGCACGGCGGGATTCAGAACTGTCCCTCACTATGGCCCGCATTCTGCCATCCTGACAATGAGGTCGGGGACACTGGCCGCAGAATGACGGGGGTCATGAAGAGAAGGCCTCTCGATCAACGGCGAATCGAAGGATTTTCCATCCTCCCTCGATCCTCATCCAAAGGCACTCTTCACAATAAATTCGGGACTTTCCAGATCATGCCCCGGCATGGGCAGGAAAGCCCGGCCATCATTCCATCACCGAGGAGGGAATTCCATGTCGTCCTACCAGAAACTCACCCCGCCCAAAGAGGGTCAGAAAATCACCATGCAGAACGGCAAGCTCCATGTGCCGGACAATCCGATCATCCCCTTCATCGCCGGAGACGGCACCGGACCCGATATCTGGAATGCCTCCGTCCGCGTCTTCGATGCCGCCGTCTCCAAGGCCTACAACGGAAAGAAAAAGGTCATCTGGTTCGAAACCTATGCCGGAGAGAAGGCCAACGAAGTCTATGGCGCCAACACCTGGCTCCCGGAAGACACCCTGACCGCCTACCGGGAATTTCTGGTCGGCATCAAAGGCCCCCTGACCACCCCCGTCGGCGGCGGTTTCAGAAGCATCAACGTGGCGCTCAGACAGGAGCTCGACCTCTATGCCTGCGTCCGCCCCGTCGAATGGTTCGGCTCCCCCTCCCCGGTCAAGCACCCCGAGAAGGTGAACATGGTGATCTTCCGGGAAAACACCGAGGACATCTATGCCGGAATCGAATGGCCCGCCGGCTCTCCTGCCATCCAGGAGTTCTACAAGATCTTCGAGAAGGAAGGGGTCATGAAGAAGATCCGCTTCCCCAAGACCGCCAGCATCGGCATCAAGCCGGTCTCCGAAGAGGGCACCAAGCGTCTCGTCCGCGCCGCCATCCGCTTCGCCCTGGCCAACAACCGCCGGAGCGTGACCCTGGTGCACAAGGGCAACATCATGAAGTTCACGGAGGGTTATTTCCGGAAGTGGGGCTACGAGGTTGCCAAGGAGGAGTTCGGCGACAAGACGGTGAGCTGGGACGACTGCGGCGGGAATCCTCCGGCCGGAAAGCTCCTGATCAGAGACGAGATCGCTGATGCCTTCCTGCAGAAAATCCTTCTCCGGGCCGACGAATATGATGTGATCGCCACCCTGAACCTGAACGGGGACTACCTCTCCGACGCCCTGGCAGCCCAGGTCGGCGGAATCGGGATCGCTCCCGGCGCCAACATCAACTACGAAACCGGATTCGCCGGCTTCGAGGCGACCCATGGAACGGCCCCCAAATATGCCGGTCAGGACAAGGTCAACCCGGGGGCGGTCATTCTCTCCGGAGAGATGATGTTCCGCTACCTCGGATGGAAAGAAGCGGCCGACCTCATCTTAAAGGGCGTGAAGAACGCCATCCAGAAGAAGAAGGTGACCTACGACTTTGCCCGTCAGCTCGAGGGAGCCACCGAGGTCAAGTGTTCCCAGTTTGGGACCGAGATCATCAACAACATGTAGAACCGGCGACCAAAGCGGAGACCGAAAAGAGGGGGCCCTCAAGGCCCCCTCTTTTTTTGTCCGGGAATTGCGCTCAAAAGGGGTTTTTCCCGGATTTCCCGAGACCGATAGCCTATCCGGCAAAAGTCTCATTCCTGGCCGGATATCTGAATCTGAAAATGAGAAGCGATTTGTTCATTTTCTTCATCCACTCCGGGCGGAACGGAAAAGATCCCTTTGACGACTCGGATCCTGTTTTCTAAAGAGACTGGCTCCTCAAGACCCCCAAGTCTGGCCACAAAACGTCCGCGCCGGGCAAGGATGATCTTATTTTCGGAGCCGGAGTCCACCTCCTCGACAAGTTCCGACAGGTGAATCTTCGCGTCATCAATCTGAACAATTTTCATCCGGAAGCCCCCCCGTGTTTACTTTCCCTGATTAGCGTCGATCTTCAGCTTGTGTTTACAGAACGGCGTTCTAATGGTTTTCTTGGCGTTCGACTCGTGATCAGTAAAACCCTCGGACCCTTGTCCTGAACGGTAGCTCAAATCATAGGCTGAAGATCGATGCTAATCAGGGAAGGAATTGTGCCCGGATCCGGCGGCACATCCGGCCGAGTGCCCGGGATTCAAAGGGAAGCAGTCAAACCCCTTCAGGTTGCAAAGAAACGAGGGCGGATGCTAGGATTTCACTATTCATGACCCTTCTTCACCTCAAACATTCATATCATTTCCTCAGGAGCTTTCCTTGGCCCCCTCTCCGCCAATGATCGACAAAGGATCCCGCATCGCCTGGCTGGGCCTGGGGTCCATGGGACGGCCGATGGCCCGAAGGCTCTCTGAGGCCGGCTTTCTCCTCCGGGGTTACAACCGGACCCTCCAGGAAGGCCTCACATCCCTTCCCTTTCCGGTCGTCTCGAATGCCGCCGAATGCGTGGCGGAGAGTGACCTCGTCATCGTCATGGTCCGGGACGGGAAAGCCGCCCGGGACCTTTTTTCCGGTCACCAGGGTCTCTTGGCAGGCCTCCATCCCGACCAGATTGTTGTCAACATGTCCACCGAATCCCCGGAGGAGGCCAGGGTGGAAGCCTCCGCCTGCCACGAGAAAGGGGCGGTCTATTTCGACATCCCCGTCTCGGGATCGGTGGTTCCGGCCG
>JAJZGM010000024.1:0-10219 GCA_021828525.1 Nitrospirota bacterium
CGATGTCGAAGTCCCTGACGCGCTCTCCCCGTTCGGCGGGGAGGTCGTAGACGAGAAAGGGACGGCCGGAGAGGTCGATGACGACCCGGGCCAGAGCCTCGTCCAAGGGGGCATAGAAGAAGCCGAACCGGTTGATTCCGGCGCGGTCCCCGAGAGCGGTGTCAAGAAGACCCCCCAGGAGCAGTCCGGTGTCCTCGACGGTATGGTGCCAGTCGACCTCCAGATCCCCTTGGGCCCGGAGGGAGAGGTCGAGGAGTCCATGGCGGCACACCTGGTCGAGGAGATGGTCGAAGAAGGGCATTCCGGTGCTGATTTTGGCCTGTCCCGTCCCTTCGATCAGGAGGTTTCCTTCGATTTTCGTTTCCCGGGTGTGGCGGGAGAGGGAGGCCTTCCGGGGAGGGCCCTCCCCGGATTCCTGCGAATGAGGGTCGGTCATGGCTGTCCTTTCAATATGAGGGCTAAGGTCGATGCAAACCGGTCGTTCTCCTCCCGTTTTCCGATCGTGACGCGCAGGCACCCGGCCAGCAGGGGATGCTGCCGGCTGACGTCCCGGACGCGGATGCCCTGGAGGGCCAGTCTTTGGGCGACAAAAGAGGGATCTGCGCCCGCGATCCGGACCAGGAGAAAGTTCGCGCTCGAGGGAAGGGGCGCCACCCCGGAAATGGTCTGGAGACGGTCTCTGAGCTCCTCCCTGAGGCCGATGATCATCCGGACCTGGGCCTCGAGAATGGGAAAGGACTCGCGGCAGATGAGAGTGGCCGCCCTCTGCGTCAGGATGCCGAGATTGTAGGGGAGGCGGATCTTGTCGAGCTCGGCCACGATCCGCGGGTTTGCCGCGAGGACTCCGAGGCGGAGAGCTGCGAGTCCCATCTTGGAGAGGGAGCGGAGGACCATGAGGGAGGGGCAGGTGTCCCGGAGGGACAGAAGGGTGTTCCCGGAAAAGGGAAAGTAGGCCTCGTCCACCAGAATTCCCCCGGAAAATTCCCGGCAGAGGCGTTCCACCGCCCGGGAGTCGAGGTCTCGTCCGGTGGGGTTGTTGGGGTGGGAGAGGACGATCAGGGAGGGTCTGAGCCTTTTGACAGCCTCGAGGAGCGCCTCCGGGTCGAGGGAGAAATCCTTCTCGAGGGGAACGGTCCCGACGGGACGACCCGTGATGCGGGCAAGGAGGCGGTACATCGAGAAGGTGGGTTCGGCCAGAAGGATGGGGCCTGGTGTCAGGAGAAAGAGGTTCTGGAGAATCTCGTCGGAGCCGTTTCCCAGAAAAATGTGATCGGAAGGGAGTCCGAAAAGTCTCTTCCCGAGAAGTTCCCGAAGTTCGGAGGCCCCTCCGTCGGGATACCGGTTCAGGGGAAGGCGTGCCAGATCCTCTCCCAGCCTCCGGTGAATCTCCGGCGGGAGGTCGAAGGGGTTTTCCATGGCATCAAGACGGAGGGTCCCTTCGGGAACAGGCTCCTGAGGGATCCCCGACTCGGCCCGGATCTCGGGACGGATCCAGTCAGCACAAGCCTCATCCGTCATGGCCGGGATCCCTTCCGCCTTAACGCCGCCGACCGGGCATGGCCCTCGAGCCCCTCGGCCCGGGCCAGGATTTCCGAGACCTCGAGAATCCGGTCGAGATCGTCGACCCTCTCCCCCCCGATGAGGCTCGTCCGTTTCGTGAAGGTCTCGACCGAGACGGGGGAGGCGAACCGGGCCGTCCCGTTGGTCGGAAGGACATGGCTTGGGCCGAAACAGTAGTCTCCTGCCGCCTCGGGGACGGAGTGCCCCAGGAATACGGCCCCCGCGTTCCTGATTTTTCCGGCGAACTCCCCGGGATTTGTGACGGCCAGTTCGAGGTGTTCCGGCGCGATGAGGTCGACAAGGGCCGGGGCCAGGTCAAGGGAGGTCAGAATGAGGATGGCCCCGAAGTCTTCAAGGGACCGGTGCGCGATCTCCCGTCGGGGGAGGGTGCCCAGCTGGCGTTCGAGCTCCTTCGAGACCCCGCTGGCCAGCTCCTCCGAATCGGTCAGGAGAACGGCCGAGGCCTGGGTGTCGTGTTCGGCCTGGGCCAGAAGGTCTGCGGCGATGAATGCGGGATCAGCCGAATGGTCGGCAACGATGAGGACTTCGGTGGGGCCGGCGATCATGTCGATGGCGATGGTTCCGTAGAGCTGGCGCTTGGCCTCGGCCACATAGCGGTTCCCGGGGCCCACGATCTGGTCGACTGCCGGAAGGCTCTCCGTTCCGAAGGCCAGGGCTGCGATGGCGTGGACCCCTCCGACCGGGAAGATCCTGTCCACGCCAGCCGCATGGCAGGCCGCGAGGACGACGGGGGCGATGCCTCCGGGGCCTCCCGGCGTGATCACGGAGATTTCCCGGACTCCGGCCACCCGGGCGACGGTGGCCGTCATCAGGACTGTGGAGGGATAGAGGGCGGTTCCCCCCGGGACGTAGACCGCCACCCGGTCGATGGGGGTAAAGCGGCATCCGGCCCTTTCGGGGGAGGGCGCAAGGTCCCGGAGATCGTCCCGGAGCCGGCGGTGGTAACCTTCGATCCGGCTTCTGGCAAAGGCTAAGGCCTCTTTAAGGGAGGGCGCAAGCGAATTCCAGGCATTTTTGGCTACGGAGGTGTCAATTTCGAGTTCCGTCCGGCCTCCGGTAAAGCCGTCGAGGGTCCTGGCCCACGAAAGGAGGGAGTCGTCCCCTCCGGACCGGACGGAGGTGATGATTTCGGAGACCCTTTCCCGGACCCGGTGGGCCTCCTTGTCCCGGCCCCGGGAGAGGACATGGGCGAGTGCCTTCTTGCCCTCGTCGTGCGATGTGACCCGCGAGATCAGTCTCTTCATGGAAGGACCCTCCGGGTCCCTGGCGGCGGTCACCCCGAGATGACCGGTTTGGGGGGAATATGGGGCCTGAGCCGGTCGACGATCTCCATGACCGTCCTGTTCCTGAGGGACCAGGAGGCCCGGTTGACGATGAGGCGGGCGGTCGACGGAAGAATCTCCTCGACGATCTCGAGGCGGTTTTCCCGGAGGGTCCGTCCTGTGGCCACAAGGTCCACGATCTGGTCCGCCAGCCCCGTCTGGGGCGCAAGCTCGAGGGACCCATAGAGCTTCAGGATCGAGACGGGGATCCCCCGTGCCAGAAAATGCATTTCGGCCAGCCTCGGGTATTTGGTGGCGATCCGGAGGGCCCGCTTTTCCGTCCCCTCCCGGGAGGATCCCTCCGGACGGGCCACGACCAGCCGGCAGAATCCCACATTGAGATCAAGGGGTTGGATCATCTCCCGATTCTGCTCTTCGATCTGGTCCCGGCCCACGATTCCCATATCGGCCCCTCCATGTTCCACATAGGCGATCACATCGCTCGAGCGGACGAGGAGGAGGCGGAGCGAGGCGTCGTCGGAGTGGCAGGTCAGGGCCCGGGGATTCCGGCGATATTCGGCAAATCTCCAACCTCCTTTTTCAAAAAGACCCAGGAGGTCGTCGAACATCTTGCCCTTGGGAAGGGCGAGAACGAGGGAGGGAGATTTTATGGCTGATCCTCCTGTACGCGCTTGATCCGGGCGCCGAGCAGTTCAAGCTTTCTTTCGATCGCTTCGTAGCCCCTGTCGATATGGTACACCCTCTTGATCTCCGTCTCTCCTTCCGCCACCAGTCCGGCCAGGACAAGTCCCGCGGAGGCCCGAAGATCGGAGGCCATCACGATCGCCCCTTCCAGGCGGCTTCCTCCCCGGACCAGGGCCTGGGAGCCATGGATCTCGATCTCCGCCCCCATCCGGTTCATCTCCATGACATGGGTGAAACGGTTTTCGAAGACCGTTTCTATCATCGAAGAGGGGCCGCTCGCGGTGGCCATCAGCGGGAGAATCTGAGCCTGCATGTCGGTAGGGAATCCGGGATAGGGAAGGGTGCGGACCGACGTCCCGACAGGTTTCCGGATCGCTCCCAGAGTGATCGCCTCTTCCTCGATCCGGGGCTCGGCGCCCATCGCCAGGAGAACGTCGAGGATGGAGGCCAGGGGGGCGGGGTCGACGCCCTCGATCCGGACGGAATCTCCCAGGAGGGCGGCGCCCACGAGAAAGGTCCCCGCCTCGATTCGGTCGAACATGATCTTGTACCCGGTCTCGCAAAGGGCTTCAACGCCCTCGATCCGGAGCGTCGAGGTTCCGGCGCCCGAAATCCGGGCCCCCCTTGCCATCAGGAAATGCGCAAGGTCTGCGACCTCCGGTTCTTCGGCCGCATTTGAGATCGTGGTTGTCCCCCGGGCCAGGACCGCCGCCATCAGGATATTCTCCGTCCCCGTGACTGTCGGATAGGGGAGGGCGATCTCCGCCCCGACCAGGCCGTCTGTCTCCGCATCGATATATCCGTGGTGGATTGTGATTCGGGCTCCCATTTTTTCGAAGGCCTTGAGGTGCATGTCGATGGGCCGGGCTCCGATCAGGCACCCTCCGGGAAGAGAGACCCGGGCACGCCGTTTTCTGGCCAGAAGGGGTCCAAGGCAGAGGACGGAGGCCCGCATCGTCCGGACGAGATCATAAGGAGCCTCGTAGTCCGGCGTCTGCCTGTCCGAAATGGAAATGGTGCCGGTCCATTCGGAGGGGGAGGTGGCCGGGGGATCAAGGTGTTCGGTGTGGGCGCCGAGCTGCCGGAGGAGGGAAAGGGTCGTCCGGATGTCCCGGAGACAGGGGACATTGCGGAGCGTGAATTCCCCTCCGAGAAGGGAGGAGAAAAGAATCGGAAGAGCGGCATTCTTGGAGCCCGAGATCCTGACCGTTCCCCTCAGGGGATGGCCACCGACTATTCTGAAAGCATCCAAGCCCGTTCCCTCATTTTTTCCAGATGATGACCCTGTCCCGGCCCGACACGTCCCTCATGACGGCGGGAGGACCCGAAAATGGTGTTCCCGGAGAGGGCCAGGCCTCTCCTCCCTCCCGGAAGGAGCGAGCTTGCCCCTCTCCGATTTCGAAGGCCAGAAGACCCCCCTCCTTCAGAAGGCCGGGGGCTGTGGAGAGGATCTTCCGGTAGCAGGCGAGCCCGTCAGATCCTCCGTCGAGCGCTGCTGCGGGCTCGTGGTCCCGGACTTCCGGTTCGAGCATCGGGAGGATGCCTGTGGGAATGTAGGGAGGGTTTGAGAGGACCAGGTCGAAAGCGGGCCTGTCCGCAAGCATCTCCCCCCAGCTTCCCTGAATCACTGAAAGTCTCTCTTCGAGCCCGAACAGTCTCCTGTTTTCAAGGAGGATCCCGAGGGCCGCAGGCTCCCGTTCGACGGCCACACCAAAGGTGGAGGGACATTCGAGCAGAAGGGTCAGGACGATGATCCCGGTGCCTGCCCCGAGATCGAGAATCCGGGCCGGATCCTCCGTCCGGCGTCCGGCCAGGTGGTCGAGGGCACAGAGAACGAGGTGCTCGGTCTCGGGCCTGGGGATCAGGACACCCGGACCAACCCGGAAGCTCCGGCCAAAAAATGGGACCGATCCCACAATGAAGTGGAAGGGTTCTCTTTTTGCCCGGCGTTCGATCCAACTCCGGAAGATCGTCCGGTGCTCCATCGGCAGGGGATCCGGTCCCCGGGTCCAGGGAGCGGTGGGGGAGCCCAGGAGGGCCCCCATCAGGGCCCGGGACTCAAGGGCCGGATTGTCGAGTCCTTCCAGGCGTTCCTGTCCCCAGAGAAGCCATTCCGAGACGCTTTCCGGATGCTCCCTTCGGAGGGCCATCAGGCGAAGTTCTTGATTTCCTCGGCCCGGTCGTGGGCCCGAAGGGCATCCACCAGAGGTTCAAGCTCCCCTTCCATGACCCGGTCGAGCTGGTAGAGCGTGAGGCCGATCCGGTGGTCGGTCATCCGGTTCTGAGGGAAATTGTAGGTCCGGATGCGCTCGGACCGGTCTCCGGATCCGACGAGGCTCTTTCTGTGGGAGGCGATCTCCTGGTTCTGACGGGCCACCTCCTGCTCAAGGATGCGGGACCTGAGAACCGCCATGGCCTTGGCCCTGTTCTTGAGCTGGGAACGCTCGTCCTGGCAGCTGACCACAATCCCGGTCGGGATATGGGTGATGCGGACCGCCGAGTAGGTGGTGTTGACGCTCTGTCCTCCCGCGCCCGAAGAACAAAAGGTATCGATCCTGAGATCCTTCGGATCGATCGCGACCTCGACTTCGAGGGCCTCCGGCAGGATTGCGACCGTGACGGTGGAGGTATGGATCCGCCCCCCGGCTTCCGTCACCGGAACCCTCTGGACCCGGTGGACACCGCTTTCATACTTGAGGCGGCTGTAGGCGTTTTTTCCCTGGACATAGATGATGAACTCCCGGGCCCCCCCGATGTCTGTCTCGGTCGACTCCATTACCTCGGCCCGGTACCCCATCCGCTCGATAAAGCGGAGGTACATCCTTCCGAGCTCTGCGGCGAAAAGCGCCGCCTCCTCCCCTCCCGCTCCCGCCCTGATCTCGATGAAGAGGTTCCGGTCGTCGCGCTGGTCTTTGGGAAGGATGGCATCGACAAGCCGTCCCTCGAGGGAAGAAAGTTCTTCCCTCAATCGGCGGTCTTCTCCCGAGACGAGGTCGGCCATGGCGGGATCTCCCCTGATCTCTCCCAGGTCTTCCTGCTCCTTCCTGAGTTTTTTCCACTGGTCGAAAAGCTCGACCACGTGCCCCAGTTCAGCCTGGTCCTGCGCCAGCTTCCGGTACTGGTCCGGGTGTTTTGAGATCTCGGGGCTGGCCATTTTTCCGGAAAGCTCGTCGTAGCGGTCCCGCAGCGACTGGAGCCGGGGAAGAATCTTTTCGAGGATTTCCGGAGTGACGTCCATGGTGGCCATCGGCGTCAGGCCTTTTTCCTGTCCTCTTTCCGGTATTTCTTCATGAAGCGTTCCACGCGTCCTTCGGTATCGATGATCTTCTGTGTGCCGGTAAAGAAGGGATGACAGGCGTTGCAGATGTCAAGATGCAGGTCGCCGACAGAATTCCTGGTTTCGAAGGTGTTGCCGCAGGCACAGACAACCCTGGCCGGCATGTAGTCCGGATGAATGCCTTTTTTCATTTCGTTCTCCCGAATGCGGGGAAGGATCGATCCCTCACCCTTTCATCATTTTTTCAAGGAAGTCCTTGTTGCTCCGGCTTCCCTTCATGTTGCTCAGAAGGTACTCCATGTCCTCCTGGGCATTGTTGGAGTTCATCGCCTTGCGGAGTATCCATATTTTATTGATGTCATCCTTGTCCAGCAAGAGCTCTTCCTTGCGTGTCCCGGATGTGGTGGCATTGATCGCCGGAAACATTCGGCGATCGGCGAGGTTCCTGTCGAGATGAAGCTCCATGTTGCCGGTTCCCTTGAACTCCTCGAAAATGACGTCGTCCATGCGGCTGCCGGTATCGATGAGAGCCGTGGCGATGATGGTGAGGCTCCCGCCCTCCTCGATGTTTCTGGCCGATCCGAAGAAGCGCTTCGGTCTCTGGAGCGCGTTCGAGTCGAGTCCTCCGGAGAGAACCTTCCCCGACGGCGGGGTGACGATATTGAAGGCCCGGGCGAGACGGGTGATGCTGTCGAGCAGGATGACCACGTCCTTCTGGGACTCGGCCAGGCGCTTGGCCTTTTCGAGAACCATTTCGGCCACCTGGATGTGCCGTTGCGGGGGTTCGTCGAAGGTGGAGCTGACCACCTCTCCCTTCACCTGGCGGATCATGTCGGTGACCTCCTCCGGCCGCTCGTCGATCAGGAGGACGATGAGAGAGATTTCCGGGTGATTCTTGGCGATGGCCTTGGCAATCCCCTGGAGAAGGACGGTCTTTCCTGTCCGGGGCGGGGCGACGATCAGTCCCCTCTGGCCCTTTCCGATGGGAGTCAGAAGATCGATGACGCGCATCGAAAGGTCTTCCGGGCTGTTTTCGAGACGGATCCTTTCCATGGGATAGAGCGGAGTGAGATTGTCGAAGAGAATCTTTTCACGCCCCACCTCGGAGTCCTCAAAATTGACCTTCTCCACCTTCAGCATGGCAAAGTAGCGTTCCCCTTCCTTGGGTGGCCGGATCTGGCCCCAGATGGTATCTCCGGTCCTCAGGTTGAATCGCCGGATCTGGGAAGGGGAGACGTAGATGTCGTCGGGTCCGGGAAGGTAGTTGTAAAGGGGGGAACGGAGGAACCCAAAGCCGTCCTGAAGAATTTCCAGCACCCCTTCTCCATAGATCACGCCGTTTTTTTCGGATTGGGCCTGGAGGATGGCGAAAATCAGGTCCTGCTTGCGCAGGTTGACCGCCCCCTCGATATGGTAACCCTTGGCGACGTCAGTGAGCTCGGCAATGTTTTTTTCCTTCAGGTCAGCCAGGTTCAGACAATTTTCCTTGTCATCCATCTTTTTGAAATTCCTCCGTTTTCGTTCGCTCTTGTTCCGGACCTGGTGCCTTCCAGTCCAGTGGAAGGCCAGGGTTTTCATGATGTCTGTCCAGCCGCCTCACAGCCGGAGGAAGCCCCGCCTGCAGGAATTTCCCGCCGTTTCCCGCCGGACAGACGCACGCTGGTCGCGTCAGCATCCCTTTTTCTCCGGAGAGAGGATCCTGATGGGCAAGCAGAGTGTAGGCCACGGCGGTATCGATTCTGCGGATGTCTTTCAGGTCTTGTCCAAATTCTTGTCCAGGGGGGTGGATCCAGTTGGGTTAGCCGATGGGGTTGTCTCTTGGAGTGGGCGACCGGGAACGGACCGTTCCAGCAACCCGTTATTCAGGAACCGGGAACCAGGCGAATTGGAGAAGGCATTCATACCAAGGAAACGGTCACATCACCGTTTTCCAGAATCTTTCTGCCGATTAGACCCCAGTTTTCATTTTTTGTCAAGCATGGGTTGATGAAAAAAACCGGGAAAGGGGGATCCTTTCCCGGCCGTCATTTCAGGTCGACGTTACTTCGCCGCCGTGTTCAGGAACTCGGGCTTCAGGTTTCCGGCCGCTTCCTCGTGGATGGGCTGCTTGGAGACCCAGTCGGCCGAACCCTCGACGCAGGACATGTCGCCGCCGCATCCGAGGCTTCTTTCATAGATCACGGCTTCCCAGGCTTGCTTCTCGGTGATCTGTCCGGCGGTCACGAATCCGACCATGGCGGGCTGGAGGGGGGAGCCGTTGGACACCACCCAGAACATTTCTCCGGCGGTGCGGACCTGCTCGAACTTGGAGTTGGTGAAATTCCGGGGGGCGGGATCCATTCCGGCAGCACCAGGGCCGTTTCCGTCACCGGCTGAGCCGTGGCAGGTGTAGCAGGTTCCGGCACCGGTGAAGACGTCCTTGCCCTTGGCGATCATGTCCTGGGTCACGGCAAAGGGAGGCTTCATGGCCTTGGCCGCCGCAATCTGGTCGGCAGGGACCCGGGGTTTGAGAATGTCGAGCTCGCCGGCATTGGCAGACATCGCGGAAAATCCGATGGCGGCCACGCCCAAGACTGCCATTTTCCATGTTTTCATAAGACCGACCCTCCGTAAGAAATGAAATTTGGACAATAATAACATCGACTCACATCGCGCGGATGGAAGAACACAAAATTCCGGCTTTCCGGAAAAAATCCGGAAAATTCTTAACCTGGGCCACTGGAGGCCTCCTGATGCCGGCGTTGCCAGAGTCTTCCTGTCCTGCAATGATCTGTTTGAGAAGCAAGCCCATTAAATCATTGCATTCTTAACTTGTCAAGAGAAACGGGCAAGTGAGGACAAGTTCCGCCTCCCTTACGTCTGGTGATAAGTTTGCGTTGCCCTTTTTTTTCGACTCTAGTAAGATCCGCCCATGGCCTTTCTGCCCGGTGAACCTCTCATCCTCTACCTGCCAAACGGCCGGACGGTCTCCATCGTCCAGCTTCGCGAGGGTTCCCGGACCCATGTCGAGGGATTTCCTGTCCCGCACTCTTTCCTGATCGAACAGGCCCGGGAGGGCATCCCCCTCGTTCTCGAGCGGGGAGGGTGGGTCCTGCCGTTGCGCCCGACCCATGCCGAATCCCTGTCGAACCTCAAGAGGCGAACGCAGATCATCTACCCCAAGGACCAGGGGATGATTCTTCTGTGGGCCGATATCCGCCCCGGCCACAGGGTTCTTGAATCGGGGATCGGAAGCGGGGCCCTGACAGTCTCTCTTCTGAGGATGGTCCGGCCAGGGGGAAGCGTCGTTTCGGTGGAGCGGAGGGAGGAACATGCAGTGGAGGCCATCCGGAATGTAGGAGTTCTCGATCCGGGGGGGGCGCCCGATCATACCCTCCGGATCGGTGACATGTAC
>JAJZGM010000024.1:10229-11881 GCA_021828525.1 Nitrospirota bacterium
CGGCGGGAATGGCGACCTTTATGACCGCGTGATCCTGGATCTTCCCGAACCATGGAAGGCGATCGGCAATGTGCGGAGGATCCTGCGCCCGGGAGGAATCCTCCTGACCTATGTCCCCACCCCCCTCCAGGTGCATACCCTCTCCCTGGCACTCCAGGAGACGGGGAATTTCCACCTCATCCGGACCGTCGAGTCCATCGTCCGCGACTGGGAATTCGGCCCCCAGAGCGTCCGTCCGGCCCACAGGATCATCGGCCATACCGGCTTCATCACCACCTGCCGATTTTCTCCGGATCCTCGCCCTTACATTCCCTGGGAAGCCCCCTTCTAGAGGGTGAGGGACGAATAGAGTCCAGGTCGTCTCTGTTCGAAAAAGTCACTCCGTGAGGCCACTTTCTTGGAGCGGGCCTCTTCAGGGTCGATCCTTGCATGAAGGAGAGCGGGCTCATCGGTCGGTCCACGGGCAATGACATCTCCCCGGGGTCCGATGACCTGGCTCTGGCCAATGAAGGTCAGGGGGGGCCTCCCTCCCCGTTCTTCCCGCCCGACCCTGTTGGCTGTGACGGTATAGACCCTGTTTTCCACGGATCGGAGGATCATTCCCTGGGGACCGAAAGGAAGGACCCAGTTGGAGGGGTGGGCCACCACAAGGGCCCCGGACAGGGCAAGGGAACGCAGGGCCTCCGGGAAGAGCCAGTCAAAACAGATCATGAGACCCAAGGGTCCGAACGGGGTGGCGATGACCGGGAGGGGACGGGTTCCCTCGACAAAGAAATCCCGCTCCTCGTCGAAGAGATGGATTTTGTCGTAGGAGGCGAGAAGGGAGTTTTGGTAGACTGCGAGGGCCCCGTTCGAGACCTCTGCTCCGCGCCTGATCGGAAGGCCCGCGACCACAACCGCGCCGGTCTCGTTCGAGATTTCCGACAGGAATCCAAAGGTCGGACCGTCTTCCGGCTCGGCCAGATCCCGGACTTCGGACCTGGAGTCGAACTGGTAGCCCGTTGCAAAAAGTTCGGGCAGAACGATCAGGTCGGCTGTCGGATCGGCCTGCCCCAGAAGTCTCCGGGCCACCTCGGCCCTGTTATTTTCGGGGCACCCGAATTCCGGACTGTTCTGGACAACCGTAATCTTGATGTTTCTCGAAGTTTTCTGCATTTTGTCAAGGCTTCCGGATGATTGTCGTTTGGTCTGACTCATGCTAGCATGTGGCGATTATACCATGGGAGGGTCCGGCAGGACCTGGGTGATCACCACGAGTCGGCGGGGAGGGACTCTTTGCGGGAAACCAAATGCCAGTCACCCGCGCCGACGGTCGCGGGGCGGATCGCCTCCGGGTCTTCCCGGATCCTTCTGGGACTTCTTGGTCTGTTCCTGCTTCCCGTTCTTCTGGTCCTCTCCGGTCCCGGTCTGTCCTGGGGAGTCGATATCGACAATCAGGACGGACTCCCCGACTTTTCGGGTCAGTCGGATGTCTCCACCTCGGAATCCGTCAACCCGCTCGGGGCCCCGGGTCAAATTCTCTTTCAGGCCGACATCGGATTCGTCCCGGCCAGCGGGCCGACTGTCACGGGTGCGATCGGAAACGAGGGACTCGGGACGGGGTTTCTCGTCGGGATCGAGGGAGGGTACACCATTTACAAGAACCTCGCCCT
>JAJZGM010000235.1 GCA_021828525.1 Nitrospirota bacterium
CGCTCCGCCAAGGCGGGACACGGCAGAAAAAGGGGAAGGATCTCGGAGGTCGTCACGAAAAAGAAGCGTTCCGATGATCGAAGCCTGATACCTATGGCCCAAGAACATCGAAACCCGATATTCAACCTGACGTCGGCCGATGGCGCGATCGGGAGCCATGCGAATGCCGTTCAGGATGCAAAAAAAGATTTCCCGCGACTCGCAGAGAAAATTGCGAAAAAGATCAATCTCGTCCTCTGAAACGAAGAGAGCGAACCCCCCAGGTCTGACATTGACGGCCACCCCGCAGAACATCTCCCCGGAATGGACTGAAAAAGGGGGGCGAACGCCATGATCCTCCGGTAGGGAGGGAGCGGAAGGGAGACCTCTCTGCCCGGGAGGTCACTTTTTCTTTTCGATCACCTCGATGACGGCCGAAACATGGCCCGCCACCTTCACCCCCCGGAAAATCCGGAGGATCCGGCCGTCCGGGCCGATCACGAAGGTGCTCCGGTCGATGCCCAGACGCTTGACCCCATACATGCTCTTTTCCTTGATCACGCCGTAGGCCTCGCAGATTTTTCCGTCGGGGTCGGAGAGGAGCGGGAAGGGGAGTCCGTACTTCTTGCGGAATTTCTCGTGGCTCGCGGGAGAATCCCTGGAGACCCCGAGGACCACGATCCCGCGGTCGACCAGGACCCGCTCCGAATCCCGGAAGTCGCAGGCTTCGGTTGTGCATCCCGGCGTGTCGTCCTTGGGGTAGAAATAGAGCACGACCGTTTTTCCGGCAAAGTCCTTAAGCGAGACCCGGGGGGAAGCTCCCCCCACCGCCTCCGCCGAAAAATCCGGCGCCTTGTCCCCTTCCGCCAACTCCCTGTCCGTCGTCAATGAAACCTCCTTAGTCGTATCGTTTGGTGCCTCACAGTCTGGTCCTAGGACCCGGGATCAGCGTCCCGAGGCGGATTCGGCATTCAGGATGACCGGAAGGCCGTTTTTGCCGCTTCCGATAATGATGATCTTCGTATTGGGGCTCTTGGCAAGTTTTTCCGTCGCCTCGATCCCCTTCCAGGTCAGGTAGCTCTGGGTCAGGTTCGACTGGACGATCTTCTGGAAGGCCGCGATGCCCTGGGCCTCGATCCGGCGTTTCTGGGCCGTCTTCTGGGCCACGTCAAGCACATACTCCATGCGCTGGTAGTTCTGTTCCTCGGTGAGCTTGCGCTCGATCGCCACCCGGATGATGCGGGGCAGGCGCACGTCCCGGATCAGGAATCCCTCCACGACAATGGGATAGTCCCGGAGCTTTTCCCGGATCCCCTCGAGGATGAGCCGTTCGATCGTCTCCCGCTGGCTCGAATAGATCTGGGAGGGGGTGAACCGGCCCACGATCTTCCGGGCCTCGCTCATGACGTAGGGGGCAATCAGGACATGATAGTAATCCGGCCCGACCTTTTCCTGCAAGGTCGGGAGCGCCTTTTCCTGGACCCGGTAGAGCACAGAGGAGTCCATGTCGATGGCCAGACCGTTGACCGACAGGACATGAAGGGAGAGCCGCGCCTCCTGGGTCCGGAGGTCGTAGATGTAGATTTCGTTCCAGGGCGCGATGACCTGGACGCCCTCCCGGTAGATCGTCTTCGTGTCGGTCCCCTGGCTGATGGTCCAGAGGACACCGGCCTGTCCGGGATTGATGGATTCGATGCATCCGGACAAGAGCGAAAGGGCGAGGAAGGCCAGGCCAGCAACCGCCGCACGCCCCCTGGCTCTTGTCCGGCGGCCTTTTGATGGGAGGGTTCGGCATTCGGAACCCGGGATCGTCTCCATGGGGAATCTCCTTTGAAAGACGTTGGCGTGTTGTTCTAGGGGCCGACCTTGATGAGGTTCAGCACCTCCCCGGTCTTCGGGATCTTCCGGGAGAAAAGCCCCAGCTGCTGGGCATCAGGAAGGTTCACCAGACGGGACTGGATGTCGATGGTCTGGCCAAGGTCGGTGTAGGTGCCGATGACCAGGACATCGGCCCCGACCTTCTGGCCCACTTCAAGAAGCCTCTTCGTATCGAGAAGCCCCTGTTCGATCCCCATATCATGGAGCGCTTCGTAGACCTGGCCCGGATCGATGAGGAGGATCCCGGAATCCGCCGAGAGGCCTTCCCCGATTTTCTGGGCGAGGTAGCGCCCGAAGGTGTGCGAGGATCCGGACGGAGTGGTGTAGCGGATCACCGCCACCCGGACCTTCTGGCCTCCTCGCAGACCCACATCGTGAAGGACCCGTTCGATGTCGGAGACGATGGGCTTAAGCGGAATTCCCCGCTGAACGGGAACGCCGGGAGGCGGGGGGAGGTAGGGAACGGCTGGAGTGGTCTGGCAGGAGGTCAGGGAAAGGGACAGGACAAGGAGAGCTCCGGCGATCACCCCGTGTTTGACAGGAATCTTCATGGACGCTCCTCCTTCGAAAAAACCGTCCTGGATGTCGTCCGAGAATGCGTGAGATTTCTTTCTTCTATTTTACACCATCCCGGGAAAGGGTGGGTCAAGATTTTTCCGGTCGGGCAAGTCATACCGGGGGCCGGAGATGCGCGGAACTCCCGCTTCCCGTATCGGGGAAGGCTATCGGGGGAGAAGACTGTTCTGCCCTCCCTGGAAATAGTACCAAAGCGAGAAGTTGGGGGTCGTGGCCAGGTATTCGTTGTTTCCGAAGGCGGG
>JAJZGM010000236.1 GCA_021828525.1 Nitrospirota bacterium
CTTGCTTCGGTTGCCAGACAGAAAGCGCAGGGAATCTCGATTCTTTTTGACGGAAGGGCCGGATCATGAAAGAGACATTCGTCGAGCAACCGGAGAAAGTGGCTCATCCCGGGGAGGATGCCCTTGCTCGTGCCTTTTCTTCTTTTCAGGAAGCATCGGAGTCTTTGTCCAGAAAATACGCCGGGCTTGAAGGGCGAATTCTGGAGCTTTCGAAAGAACTTCGCGATCGTGACCGGGCCCTTGCCAGTCAGGGGCAGTTTCTGGAAACCATTTTAAAAAGTCTTCCTTCGGGGGTTCTGGTCCTGACTCCCGGCGGACAAGTTCTCTGGAGGAATCCACAGGTTGAAAAGTGGCTCTCCCCGGATGATACGGAATTGCTGGCCCTCTTGCGAAAGTGGGGGATCTGGCCTGTTTCGGAAAGGGAGGACCCCTTGGCCGTTTCATGGAAAAGCCGATCTCTTCTGATTGAAATCTCAAGAGTGGTCGATGATGAAGACCGTTCCTCAGGATATGTCCTGATCGTCAATGATGTCACAAGGCTCCGGGAGATGGAGGAGGAGGTCTCGAGGGACAGGCGTCTTCGGGATATGGGCGAAATGGTAGCGATGATTGCCCATGATCTCCGGAACCCGCTGGGGAGCATAGAGCTTTTTTCAAGTCTTCTGGCACGGGATGCCGGTGCAAGGGGCGGACAGGCTCTCGAGGGAATCCGGTCTTCTGTCACATCGATGGATCGTCTGATCGGGAATCTTCTCTTTCACACCCGTCTTCCCATGGTTTCCGGTGCCCCTTTCTGTGTTCAGGATCTATTGGACCGCCTGTCTTGCGACTGCGCGCGTATCGGCGTCATGCGGGGCCGGGCCGGTGGTCCGGATGTGTCTTTTTCGGTCGATGCGCCTTATCCGTTTACGATCACAGGTGATGAAGGACTTCTCTACCACGCAATCTTTAACCTTGTGACGAATGCTTTCCAGGCCTGCTTCGATGCGGGGGGAGGACAGATTATCCTCTCCCTTGCGCGAAGCAAGTCTGGCGGAGCCATTTTTTCTGTGAAGGACAACGGTCCGGGAATTCCCCGGGAGTTGAGGGAGAAAATCTTTGACCCGTTTTTTACCACCAGGTCAAAGGGAACAGGTCTCGGTCTTCCGATCGTCCTTAAGATCGTCCTTGCGCACAAGGGGTTGTTGAAGATCGATTCTGATGAAAATGGATCCTGTTTCATCGTACAGCTTCCAGGTCCGGGCGAGAGGCTGGAGCGGACAAACAAGGATATCTGGTCAGGGCAACTGCTGGAGGAAGAGTTCAAATGAATACACAAGGTCCTGTTCTCGTGGTGGACGATGAGTCCGAGATGTCGCTGGCTCTTCAGGAGACGTTGCGGCAGGACGGTTATACCGTGGATCTGGCCTCAAACGGAAAGGAGGCTCTCCGGCGCTTTGAAGATGTCGGCCCCTACCGGTGGGTCATTACCGACCTCAAGATGCCCCAGATGGACGGATGGGCCCTTTTGACGACACTTCGCCGCATCAGCCCCGAAACGCGTGTCATTTTGATGACGGCCTTTGGTTCTGTTCCCCAGGCGGTTGATGCGATGAGACAAGGGGCGGTCGATTTTCTGATGAAGCCTTTTTCTCCGGAAGCGCTCAGGCGTCTTTTATCTCCGGATCAACAGATGATGTCGCAGGACAAAGAGCCCGTCGGGGAGAGAGGGGAAGGCGAGGGGATCTGGAGAAAGCTGAGACGCCCGATCTTGACGGGAGATCCCCGGTTCCTGAGGCTTTTAAAAATGGTCGAGTCGGTTGCCCGATCCCAGGCGACGGTTTTGATCGAAGGGGAAAGCGGGACAGGAAAGGAGCTTTTGGCCCGGTTTGTTCATGAGGCTTCCCCCCGGGCCCACCGGCCCTTTGTCGCGGTCAACTGTGCCGCGATTCCGGATGGCCTGCTGGAGCCTGAACTCTTTGGTTACGAAAAAGGGGCCTTTTCAGGCGCTGTTTCCAGAAAGATCGGAAAGTTTGAACTGGCGGATACCGGAACGATTCTTCTCGACGAAATCGGGGAGATGGAGCTTTCTCTCCAGTCGAAGCTTTTGAGGGTTCTCCAGGAAAGGGAGGTCGATCGCGTCGGAGGGACGGCACCTGTTCCCGTCGACCTGCGGGTGATCGCGACGACAAACCGGAATATGAAGGAACTCGTCTCGTCGGGAAAGTTCCGGGAAGACCTCTATTATCGACTGAGGGTTTTTCCGGTCCAGGTGCCCCCGCTAAGAGAGAGAAAGGGAGATATTCCCCTTTTGTCCAGCCATATCCTCGGACGGTTGAGAGAGGATGGAATATCTGTCGGAAATTTGACGCAGGGGGCGATGGAGGTCATTTCCAATGGAGAGTTCCCCGGAAATATCCGGGAGCTTGAAAATCTTTTAACCCAGCTGGCTCTTCTTTCGGGAGGCGACGATATCCGGAAGGAGCATCTTCCGGTGGCTGAGATGGCCTCCCTTCCGTATGAGGACCGTTCGCTCCCGGAGTCCGCCGGAGTGGTTCCGGATCCTGCTCCGGATACGTTTTCATGCCGGGCGGGACAATCGGTCCGGGAGGTGGAGCGGGACCTGATCCTGATGACGCTTGAGTCCTGTTCGGGAAATCGGACGCAGGCGGCACGGA
>JAJZGM010000025.1 GCA_021828525.1 Nitrospirota bacterium
GACTGGCGACAACATCGTTGCCGCCGACGCCACCCACATAAGATCGGACCTCATGGCTTCAGGATCGGTCCTGGTCGGACTCTTTCTCTCTTCACGGGGATTCGGGTTTGCCGATCCGGTGATCGGGGTCATGATCGCCGCCCTCATCGGCTATGCGGGATTCCATCTTCTCCGGGAGGGAGCCCAGGTTCTGTCGGACCATTCTCCTCTTCCATCCGGAGAAATCGCCACTCTTGTCCGGCAGACGCCTGGGGTGGTGGATTGTCACAACATTCGCGCCCGCGGATCCAAAAATCGTATTACAATGGATCTGAATATCCATGTTCCCCAAAACATGACCGTTCTCTCCGCCCACGAAATTGCCCACCGGATCGAGGAACGAATCCGGGAACACTATCCGGCGGTTGTCGAGGTGGTCGTTCATATCGAACCTGATCAGGAGGAATCCGATGACAGCGTCAAATCCCTTTGACTCCTTCAACTCCGGCGCCCCTTTTGCCATCACCATGGGGGATCCGGCCGGAATCGGTCCCGAAATAATCGTGAAGGGCTGGACACACAAGGACATCTCCGGATTCAGAAAGCTCGTCATCGGAGATATCGACCTGATCTCGGAAATGGCGCGGCGTTACACCCCCGAACTTCTTGTCCAGCCGATCCAGGATCCCTCTGAGGTCCCGAATGATCCATCGGTCTTGTCTGTCCTTGCTCCCTCTGATCTTTCCGGCCTCGAACCAGTCCAGCCAGGCCAACCTTCCGTTGCATCGGGCCGATGGGCCTATGCCTGTGTCAAGACTGCAGTCGACCTCGCCATGGAAAAACGGATCGCGGCGATGACAACGGCGCCGCTTACAAAGGTGGCACTCCGGTCGGCCGGATACAACTATCCGGGCCATACCGAACTGATCGCCGCCCTCACGCACACCCCCCGGGTCGGCATGATGCTCGTGGGGGGGCCCCTTCGGGTGATCCTCGTCACGATCCATATCGCCCTTCGGGAGGTTCCTGGCCAGCTATCCATCGAGAAGGAGGTGGAAACCATCCGCCTCGCAGGAGAAGCCCTGACTCTTCTCGGAGTTCAGGAACGCAAGATCGCGGTCGCCGCTCTTAATCCCCACGCGGGGGAGGCCTCCCTCTTCGGGAACGAAGAGGAAAAAATCATCTTTCCTGCGGTCATGGAGGCGCGTTCGGAGGGACTCGACGTAGAAGGGCCCATGCCGGCCGACACCCTCTTTCACAAGGCCTCCCGGGGTGACTATGCCATCGTGGTGGCCCAGTACCATGACCAGGGACTGATCCCCCTCAAACTCCTGGGATTCGGAAAGGCAGTCAATGTCACCATCGGACTGCCCATCCTCCGGACTTCTGTCGACCATGGAACGGCCTACAATATTGTCGGAAAAGGGCTGGCCCAGCCAGGAAGCCTCATTGAGGCGGTCCGCCTTGCCCGGAGCATCGTGGAGCGGCACTCCTCCACGGAGGCAAAACATTGACAGCGATTTTTACCGGATTTTTCAAAGATTTCCGGAACTTTCCTCGCCATTCGACACATCCGCACCCCCCGCACATCCCTTCCTGACGAGAGGAACGATTCCCCCTTTGCCCAGATCTTCAACCCCTAAACTTTTCCGAAATACCTCCGAAGAGACCTATGCAGGAGGAACATCATGTTCCTTAACCATTCCATAAGGAGAGCGACATGAGCGACCAAGCATTCAGAACAACCCGAAACAGATGGTTGAAAGGACTTCTGGTCCTGGCCATTGTTGCGGCCAGCTTTCTTTCCCCTTCCCGATCCTTTGCCGTCACTTCCGGGGCGGGAATATGGGACTTCATGATCTTCGGGAACTACAATCTGGTGTCGCCCGACACGGGAGAAGTCTTCAAAAATACCTCGACCCCCACCTGGAACAATGCGCTTAACAACGGGTACGGAGGCGGTGTGGGGGTGGCCTACTGGTTCAACGACATGATCGCCTTCCGGGTTGAGGCGCAGACCGATCTCTACACCATGCCGGCCTCCCTGGGGAAAGGCTCTCTCCAATCCTCCCCACTGACAGGAGGCCTCGAAGTCAAGCTGTGGGGGAATCCGGACTACTATCTTTACTTCGTCATCGATGCTGGTGCCGGATACGAAGCCAACTTGAGCGGACAGAGTTTTTTCGGTACATCAACAGCCAACTCCTGGACGGCTTACGGAGACGCAGGTCTCGGCGTCAATTTCGACTGGGTCTTCGTGGAGGCCAAAATCGCCTATATGCCGCAGTCTATCGCTCATGGTGTCAGCGGGGGGAATGGCCAGAATGCCCTCTGGTATGTTCCCCTGACCGCAGGATTCAACTTCTGAAATTTTCCCGGCCCTCAAAGGGGCCTCAGGGCCCCTTTGAGGTTTAATTCCCCTATCCGAATACCGGAAAAGGAAATCTTTACTCTCTGTCGAACCATGATAAACGGCGACTTTGCAGGGACGGACAGCGTCGGCCCTCCACATTTCGGCCATTCTCTCCGGGCCCTACTTGCGAATCCTTTCGGGCTCTGATAATTTAGTGAGAGCCGTGTGTCACTCTGCCCACCACTATCAAGGAGTTTCAATGAAAAAACTGGCATCCGTTGTCGGTTCTCTCGCTGCAGTCATCTTTTCCTTTACCCTGGTTGCCGCCCCGGTCACCTTTGCCGCCGATGCCTCAGCTCCGGCCGCCGCTACTGCTCCTGCCGCGACCCCAGCCGCTCCGGAAAAGCACAAGGCCCACAAGAAGATGCACCACAAGCGGCACTGGAGACACCACCGCTGTAACCACCACACCCGATACTACAAGCGGCATCACCACTGCTACCCTCACCACAAGAAGCACCACCACATGAAAAAGCATCACAAAAAGCACCACACGGCGAACTAAACAAAAAGGCCGGAGTCTGAAAACTCCGGCCTTTTTTATATCCAAAGCCACCCCTGATTTGCCTTTTTTCTCCCCTTTTCCCAAGTCGTTCGAGAGATCCCTTTTTAAGCACCAGAGAGGAAGAGACTACCCCTTTCTTCCGGAAATCGCCGCCCTGGCAAGGGCATCCACCCGCTCGTTTTCCACATGACCGTCGTGTCCGCGGACCCATTTCCAGGCCACTTCATGAATCGTCGAAAGCCGGTCAAGCTCCCGCCAGAGATCTTCGTTTTTGACGGATGTTCCGGAGGAAGTGCGGAATCCGTTTTTTTTCCAGCTTTTGATCCAGGTCGTCATGCCGTTTTTGACATACTGGCTGTCTGTATGGACCCTCACCCGGCAGGGCTTTTTAAGGGCGGACAAGCCCGAAATGACAGCCACCAGTTCCATCCGGTTGTTGGTTGTCGCCGGATCTCCCCCCGAAATCTCCCGTTCGGTTCCCCGACAGATTAGCAGGGCCCCCCAGCCACCAGGACCGGGATTCCCTGAACAGGCGCCGTCGGTATAGAGATCCACCTCGTCCATCATGGCGTATCGGCCGAAGAGAGTGTGCCCAGAGCATACCTGTACTGAACCAGCGAAGACAACAGATCGAACCGGGCCGAGTCCACATTGACCCGGGCTCGGCGGAGGGAGGTCTCGGCATCGACCACATCCACCGAGTGGGCGGTCCCGACCCGATAGGCTTCCTCGATCAGGCGATCATTCTCTTCGGCGTTGTCCAGGGCGGTCCGGGTCTCCCGAAGCCTCTCCCTCGCCTCGCGGACATCCTCGGCGGCATTCCGGATTCCTGCCATGAGCCGCACTTCATCGTCTTCCTTCTGGTGCATCGACTGGTGAAGGCCAGCACGCGCCTCATGGATCTGATGGGTGAGGAGTCCCCCCTCGAAAATCGGGACATTCAGAAGTCCGCCGACGTTGAAGGTCGAAAAGGGGGTTGTCGGAAGTCCGAAAAAGGATATTGAAATCTGGGCCAGGTAATACTGGGCCGACCCGGTGATCGTGGGATAGTTCTGGTCCTTGGCCGAATCAAGGGCCGCCTTCCGGCTCCTGACAGTCTCGGCATCGGAGAGAAGTTCAGGATGGGCGGGGAGATACTTGGCAATGTCCGCCTCCGGATTCACCCGGGCCGAGATTGATTCACCGGCCGGATCGCTTGCCTCGAAGGGCCTCTTCTGGCGAAAACCGATGGCACGCCCGAGGTCCACCTGGGCCTTTCTGAGACCCGTCACCTCGTGGATCAGGTCGAGCCGGGCCGACTCATAGTTCACCTTGGCCTGGGTCACGTCGAGCCGAAGCCCCACTCCGGCGGCCACCCTGGCCCGGGCCTCGTCTAGATGGGAAGCGGCATCGACAAGACTCTGGCGGGACGAAAGGACCCGGTGCTGGGCCTTCAGAAGATTGAAATAGGCCACTTCGACATCCCGGATCACCCCCTGGACGCTCCGGAGATCCTGGGCCTTCACCGATTTCAGCTGATGGCGGCTCTGGCGAACCTGGGAGTGAACCCGGCCAAAGTCCAGGACAGTCTGGGTGAGACCGACCGTGAGAAGATTGTAGTTGGCATACTGGTATCCCGGAATGAGGAAGAATCCGAAGATACTGTTACCGACCGTATCCGAGTAGGAGGCGGAGAGGTTGGGAAAATAACCGGCCTTGGACTCTCCGAGCCTTTCCCGGGAAGCCTTGACCTGATCAGAAAAGGCCTTGAGAGCCGGACGCCTCTCAAGGGCTTCCCTGACCGCCTCTTTTAGAGAGATGGGTTGTCCTTGAGAGACCGAGGGGCTGGACAGGGGAAGCTGACCGGAGACGTCGGCCAGGACACGGTCCCCTCCCCCTCCCAGAAATCCCAGAATCCCCATGCATATGACCACGTTTCGATATTTCACTCGATGCCTCCATGGACAACGGTCTGTTTTGCGGCCGGTCCCCGATGGGACAGCCTCCGCATCAGAAGGATCATGGGGATCCCCAGAAGGGCCATCAGGCCCGCCGCAATGAATGTCTCGTTATACCCGGAAATAGCCGACTGGCGCTGGGCTGCTCCGGTGATCATCGCCCCCACACGGGCCTGGATGTCAGGAGCATTCCCGTGCATGGCCGACTGGGTAAAGAAATCGGCCACGCGCTGATAAAAATAAGAATGATGCGTCACTTCCGATTGATATCGAGCATAGTAATCCGCTTGCTGATGATCCAGAAAATTTCCGAGTACAGCCACCCCCAGGGCACCTCCGATCTGGAGCATGTTGCTCTGAAGGCTCGAGGCCAGGCCGATATGCCGGGGTTCAACCAACGTCTGGGGAATTGAGGAGAGAAGAGCGTTCAACATGCCCATCGAAAGACCAAAGACCAGCTGGGCGATGATGATCTGGCTCATCTTCGGCACATTCGTCAGGAAGGCGAAGAGAAACTGGGAAAACGCGAGCATCAGGAATCCGCTGACCAGGAGAATGCGCTTGAAGGTGTCCGAGCCTTTTGCCGAAAGGCTCCCAAGCACCGGCATGGCGACACCTGCCATGAGAGAGGAAGGCAGAAGGACAAGCCCGGCGTCGGTGGCCGTAAAGGCGTTGAAGGTCTGGACGAAGAGAGGAAGCAGGAACATCCTTCCGAAGAGACCGACGGCCCGAAAGAAGTTGGCAACCATGATGAGAGAAAAATCGAGGTCCCGGAAAATTGAGAGATCGATCAGGGGATAGCGGACGGAAAAGGCTGTCATGATATAGATCCAGAAGGCAATGGCCGTGACAGACCAGCATTCGTAAACAAAAAAAGCCGTCCATCCCCAACGTTCGCCCTCGGTCAGACCCACAAGAAGAAAGGAAAGGGCCGTTCCCAGCGAAATGAATCCGGCGGTGTCAAAGGGGACAATGGTATGTTGCCGGTCCTTTTTCAGCACGAAAACCGTAAAAAAAAAGCTCAGAATTCCGAATGGAACATTGATGAAGAAGACATCCCGCCAGTTGAAATTGTCGACCAGCCACCCACCCAGGATCGGCCCGATCGTAGGGGCCAGCACAACGACTATCCCGAAAAAGCCGAAAGCCTTGGGTCGTTCGGCCGGGGGAAAGGCTTCGGTAATGATGGTGAAACCCAGCGGCATCATGATCCCACCCCCCACCGCCTGGAGGATCCGGAAGACGATCATCACGTTCAGGTTCGGGGAAATTCCCGCAAAAAAGGAGGAGAGGACAAAGAGCAGGATCGATCCCAGGTAAAGATTCTTGATGCCAAAAACCGTCCGTGTCCAGGCGCTGGCGAGAGTGGAGACCGCAAAGGCCATGGAATAGGCGGTGATCACCCATCGCACTTCGTCCTGGTTCGTATCCAGGCTTCCCATCATATAGGGGAGGGCAACATTGACGATGGTCGTATCGAGGACAGGAAGAAAAAGGGAGAGCATCACCACCGCCAAGGCCCACCAGCGATAGTGGGGAGACTCTCCGAAAAGGCTCCCGTCATCCCCCCTCACCACGGGGAGCCTTTCTTCACATGGATCCGGATCTCGCAGGAAAGCCCGGGACGAAGAACGACATCCTTGGCATCATCGATCGTAATCCGGACGGGAATCCGTTGCGTCACCTTCACGAAAGTTCCGGAGGCATTCTCGGGGGGGAGGAGAGAAATTGCCGCGGCCGATGTCGGCAGAATCTGGAAGACATGACCGTGATAATCCCGTCCGGGGTAGGAATCGATGGAAATATCCACCGGCTGTCCGACCTTGACCCGTCCCATGCGTGTCTCCTTCACCTTGGCCGTCACCCAAGTGTCCTTCGGATCAACGAGGGAAACGACCGCCTGGCCCCGGGAAACCACCTGTCCGACTTGGGCGATCCTTTCTGCCACCTGGCCATTCAGGGGGGAATGAATGGTGTAGTTGAGGGGATGGGATTCTGTTGTTTCCAGGGCCGTCCGGTTCACGAACTCGAGTTTTTTCATTTCCACCAGCTGGGCCTTGAGATCCTTGTAGGCTGTCATCAGATGGTCAAGGTCGGATTCTGTGATGAACCCCCCCTTTCGCAAGGCCTCCCCTCGTTCCATGTCCCGTTTGGCATTGGCCAGACGGACCTCCAGAGAGACCTCCGCCGCCCGGGTCCGTTCCAGATCCCCGAATGCGGCCACATTCCTCTGGCCAATCGACTGGAGGGCACTGAAGCCGGTCGTGTCGATCCGCGCCAGGAGATCGCCCTTGCGAACGGGATCACCGATATTGACAGGAAGGGTCATGACCCGTCCTCTCATGTTGGCCGAGACAAGAACGATGTTTCCGTCGACCATGGCATCCTCGGTGGAGACATAGAAGGCGTTATACCGCAGGTAGACCAGAATGACGATCAAAGTGAGAAAAAGCCCGACACCACCAATAATGAACCCCTTTCGCCTCCGCGAAGGAGGAACGGGTTGATCCGTCAGGGGTGCGCCGCTCATTCTCCCCCCCCCGTTTCGAGGGTTTCCTTCTTGTACTCTGGAGGAACAGGATGGGCGATCCGTTTCAGGGCCTGATGGTAATCGAAGCCACGGAAGGTCGGTGAGGCGGGATTGTGACAGGTCTTGCATGTCTGTTCGTCAGGCCGGAGGTTGAGGCCGGCCATGCGGGACTTCCGTGGACTGATCATCACCGAAAAATGGGCGTAATCCTCTCCCGGGCCATGGCAGGATTCGCACTGGACACCATCCGTCATCCTGAAGGTGGAGAGAATTTCCGGAAGGGGCTTCCCAGAGGCCGTTACGTGGCAGGAGAGGCATCGCCCGTCCTTCGCCGGATCGGCAATATGAAGACGGGTCGCGATCTGGCGGGCCTCGGGGGACTCAAGATCACGGTAGGCCCGGGCATGAGGGCTTTGAGCCCAGACAAAGAACTGCCGCCCGATCCTCTGGGAGGAATGACAGATCTCGCAGGTCTCCACCCCGACGTACCGGTGAAGAATCGAGTCGGCCTGGGCGTGGATCGATTCAAGGAGAGCTCCCGTCCCTCCCGCAAGCAGAAGCCCCAATGCGATCAACCCCTGTCGCAGCCTCTTCATTCTGATTGTCCATCCTTCCCTATTGTTGGAGTTTTCGCCGATTGACTTTCCATCCCATTAATTCCTGCAATGAAGTGGTCGACAAGCGTCCTCAGGAAAAGCTCCCTGTCCAGGGTTCTAACACGGTGACCTTGAAGAAGATCCTGAAAAAGGAAGACGGAGACGATCGGCCCCAGGAAAAAGGCATCCTTCATGGCAGGGTTTTGTCCGGCCGCTCCGATGAACTCCAGATAGCGACCAAGGACACGAGAAAACCGGTTCATTGAATGTTCCATGACCAGTCGGGGAAACAATGGCTCGGAGGCTTCGTCAAGGAGGCGATATTCGCTCAGGAGGATTCTGAGGACATCCCGATTTTTTTCGAGGCCTTCGAAAGTGGCATGGCCAAGATCCATAAGAAAGGCCCGGAAGCTTTTCCCGTCGGGCGGGGTCTTGGCGAACTCCCCTTCCCACCGGGAATAACATTTCAGGGCAGGGGATGAGTCCACGTTGAATTTTTCGATGATGATTGCCTGGAGGAGGGCCTTCTTGCTCGGGAAATAATGGTATATCAGACCCTCGGTAATGCCTGCCTTGCGGGCGATCTTCCTGTTTGTCGTCTGGAAATAGCCCTCGTCGGCGAAACAGGACATGGCGGCATTGAGAATATCCCTCTTTCTTTGGGCGCACCGGTCCGACGGCTCTTCCTGTCCTCGCCCCTCTCCCTTGGGCCCGGGAGAGTGTGTCCCCGGCTCCTGTGCCAACAGCCTACCCTCCTTTAATTGATTAACCAATCAATAACTGAAGTATACGAACCCCCGGAAGAGACGTCAAGTGAATTTCCCCCATCCTTCGACGGAGGATGGCCGCTTTGGTATACTGGATTCTCATTGCGTGGAAATTTCCCGGGACAGTGACAAATAAACATTGGGAACCGATCCTTGACCCACTTTTCGCTCTCCCCGCCCCCCTTGCTCCCCCCTGTCAATGTCTCCGGCCGATCTCCCCGTCCGCGGGCCGGTCTCTCGACGGATCTCTATTGCCCCCCTCTCCCGGATCTTCTCGAACGGCTTTCTCACGGGCCCCCTGTTGAGTATCTCGAGCTGTTCCGGGGACGCACATGCGACCTCGAAGAGGCACGGCGATCGATCCCTGAAGAGATTCCCCTTGTCTACCACGGAGATTGTCTTTGGTATACGCAAGCTGACTTCGCGTCCAATCCGGCCTACCGGGAAGAGGAGCGGAGGGCCCGAGGACACATGGAGGCCCTCGGATCTCCCTGGATGATTCACGAGTGTGCCCAGAAGGCAATGGAGGGCTTTGCATTCGGGCTCTATGCCCCTCCCCTTCTCACAGAGGAGGGAGTGACGGCCGCGCGTCTTGGAGCCCTCCATCTCCAGGGTCAAATGGGGGGGCGCCTCCTTCTTCTCGAAACTCCCCCTTTTCCGCCGCACCCGCCGGGCCCTATGGACTTGGGAGACTTCTTCCACCGCCTCACCCTCAACACCCCCCTTGGCATAGGGCTCGATCTGGGCCACTGCCTCACCTATCTCGGCGTCTCCGGCTATCCCGTCACTCCGGAGTCTCTCGTCAACTGGCTCAAGGAGGGCTTTCCGCTGGAACGCGTTGTCGAAATTCATGTGGGAGGACTCGCCCGGAGACGAGTTCCCGGGGGATCCTTCCTGATAGACGATCATTCCGAGCCGGTTCCGGACCTCCTTTTTGACTGTCTGGAAGCCACACTGGGGGAGCTTTCCCTCCCGGCCCTGGCCGGAGTCGCCCTGGAGGTCGACAATAAGGACCTGCCGCAAATCAGTCGGGAATTTCAAAGATTTGCCATGATCGTTGACAGAAAAGCCCGGCCCGGGGGGGGCCCCCTTCCGCCGGCCTCGCAGGATTCGCCAACCCCTCTCGATTCTGAGTTCGAAACCCGCCTCAGGAGCAAGTATCGCAAGTTGGCCCGCGAACTCTCGGAATCCCCGGACTCCCCCTACCGCCGCTATGTCTACCCTGAAGAGATCTGGCTCTTCGGAGGCGCAATGCCGGACCTTTTTCCCGAGACGCTTGCCCTTCTCGAAGGGAAGGGCATCGATGCCCGAACCTCCTTCGTGACCTTTTTCAACAGCCATCCACGAAGCCTCTCAGCCCCGATGGACTTTCTCGAGATAAAACTTCTCCGGGCCCTTGAATGGATCGACATCCTCTCCAGGGGACAGGAGACCGACCTGGACATTGCCCGCGAAATGGCCAGGAAGGAAGCCCATCCCATTCTTTCCGACCAGTCCCTCTTCAATGGAGATCCCCTATGACCACATTGCGCTCGCTCCGTCTGTCTGCCATTCTCCTTGCCGCTCCGCTCTGTCTTGGTGCCTGTCATCGCCAGGAATCGGCTACGCCCTCACCTGCCCCTTCCTCTCAGGCCAGGTTTCAGGGACGCATGCTCTGGAAAGAGACCCCTGTCCGAAAAGCCGCCATCTTTCTTCGCCCCCTTTCTCCCCACACCGGGCCGGAAATCGAGTTTCTGACCCGAACCGATGGGCGCTTTGATCAAGATCTCCCGCCGGGGCACTATCTTCTCCGTTCTGCGCCGACGACCATGTGCCCGGTCAGGGGAACAATCACTCTCTCTCCGGGAATCAACCGCTACCGGCTCCTCGTCCACCCCCTTTCCTTTCTGACCTGCAAACCGGGAGAAATCCGGAAGCTCTGACTCCCTGCCGACATCAAGGGTTCCGGGATCTATTCCGAAAAGATTTGAGTCACGAGAGAAAAACCTCTCTGGAGATAGCCTGTTCGTGGACTTCGGAACCAATTGATCGGGAGGATCGCAACAATGGGACTTTTCGGACGTCCGTCCACCTCTGATAGCGGAGACAACATCCAAAAGGCCCATTCACTTTCAGGAGAGAGGGAGCTTGAAGAGCTCCGCTCCCGGACCCTCAAGGCGGAGGAATCGGCCAGGATCGAGCGGCAGGAAGCGGAAAAGAGCAGAAAGGTGATGGATTTCACCCGGAAGGTCCTCTCTCACGTCAAATCCTTCGGAGAAGCCATCTTCACCGTGCGGGGCTCTCTGGTCTCCCTGGCCGAAACCATGAGCCAGGAACGGGCAGCCATGGACGAAACGGACCGGATCGCCCTTCAGGCTGCCGGAACTGTCGACAGCATGTCAACCAATATGGAAAAGATGTCGAGCGCCTCCAAGGTCGCAGCCCGGGAGGTGGAAGGCCTTTCGGAACGGGCAGGACAGATCGGCGCAATCGTGAGTGCCATCCGCGAAATTGCCGACCAGACAAACCTTCTCGCCCTGAATGCCGCCATCGAATCTGCCCGGGCCGGAGAGCAGGGCCGGGGCTTCGCTGTGGTGGCCGACGAGGTCAGGAAACTCGCGAGCCGGACCTCAACCGCAACCCAGGAGATATCCTCCCTCGTCAACGCCATTCAAAGTGCGACCCAGTCGGCCAAGGTGGCCATGGTCGCCCTCTCCGACCAGTCCTCAGCCCTGTCTTCGGCCGGCACCGGAGCCTCCCGGAGCATGCAGGACATGATGGGCCAGTTCAAGAAGATGGAGGCCTCGATCGAGGGCTCAGCCCTCCGGGGCTTTCTCGAGGTGGTCAAGATGGACCATCTCGTTTACAAGTTCGAGATTTACCAGGTTCTCTTTGGCCTCTTCGACAAAAAGGCGGA
>JAJZGM010000026.1 GCA_021828525.1 Nitrospirota bacterium
CGTAGACCGTCGCCACAAATGCCGTGGCAATTCCTTCGGCCAGCTTGTTCGGATCCCCCATGTTGCTCATGACATGGATGAGCCCCAGGACGGCGCCAAGGATTCCGATGGTCGGGGCATACCCACCCGCCGATTCATAGACCTTGAAGGCGACCCCCTCCTCCTCTTCGATATAATGGGCCTCGACCTCAAGAGCCTCCCGGACCTTGGTGATCTCGGTGCCGTCCATGACCATCCGGACCCCCCGGGCAAAGAAGGGATCGGCCTTGATCTCCGGATCCTCGAGGTGGGCTTCAAGCTTCAGGAGTCCTTCCTTCCGGCTGGTCTTGGAAAGATCCTGGATCTTCTGGATGACGGGTCCCGGATCCCCGCCCTTCGAAAAGAAGATCCGCGGGACCAGCTTGACGGACTTCATCACGAACCCCAGGGGAAACTGGAGAAGGGTCGCCCCGAAGGTCCCCCCGAAGACGATCATCGCGGCTGTGGGCTGGATGATTGTCGACAGGGGGAGCCCCTCCAGAGTGGCTCCCAGAAGAATCCCCCCCAGTCCCAGAAGCAGTCCGAGGATCGTTGTGATATCCATGAAATTCCCCCGAAGATCGGACTATTTGCCGTCTAGCGCCTTCCCGCATCCTTCTGGATCGCCGCAAGAAGCTTTTGGAGATCCAGGAGGACCACCAGATTCTCCCCGAGATGGGCCACACCGGCCATCACAGCATCGAGGACATTTCCAAGTCCGATTCCTTCGTTCTTTTCGATCTTCTCCCGGCCGATCCGGATGACCTGATAGACCTGGTCCACCGCAAGGCCGACCGTGAGCCCTTCATGGAAGACGACAATGGTCCTGGCCTCCTCCGCGTCGGTCGTGGGAAGGGGAAAGCCGAATCGCTTTCGAAGGTTGATCACGGGAAGAATCTTCCCCCGGAGGTTCATGACCCCCTCCACGAAATAGGGGGCCTTGGGCACCCGCGTCACTTCCGAAATCCGGTTGATCTCATGAACGTTCATGACATCGAGGGCATATTCCTCCTCACCCAGCCGGAAGCTCACCAGCTGGAGGATCCCCTCCCCGAAGTCCACCCCGCCCGGAACCCCGGAAATTTCCCGGGACAATTCCCTGGTTGCCTCTTCCTGTCTTCCGAAAGGCGCAATGGCCATCCCTGTCGTTTCCATCAGTGCACTCCTGGATAGGGGATCAAGAGGATCCTCTCAGACCTTGAAGCGAGACAGATAATCGTTGAGTTCTTCCATCTGCTTCTGGAGACCTTCGCCGGCCTGGACCGCTCCGGAGACATTTTCCACCGTCTCCCTGGCATCGCGGGCCGTCTGGTCGACGACCTTCCCGACCTGCGAAATGGCCTGGGTCTGCTGCCCGGTCGTCTCGGCGATCTGGTTCACCCGGCCGGAGACGTCTGAGGAGGAGGCCACAATCCGGGAAAACACCTCTGCGGTCTTCTTTGTCTCCCCGATCAGAAGCTTCATCTCCTTCGATCCCCGGTCCATCACCTTGACCGACTGGTCGGTCAACCCCTGGAGCTGGGAGATGGTCTCGGAAATTTCCCGGGTGGAGCGCGTCGTCCTCTCCGCAAGCTTTCTGACCTCGTCTGCGACCACCGCGAACCCTCGTCCCTGTTCTCCCGCCCGGGCCGCTTCAATGGCGGCATTCAAAGCCAGAAGGTTGGTCTGTTCGGCGATCTCGTTGATGATGTTGACGATCTGGGAGATCTGGTCCGATCGTTTCCCCAGATCGAGGATCTTTTCCCCGGCTTCGGAGATAACCGTCTCGATGCGGGAAAGTTCCCGGACCATTTCGGAGACCGTTTCCCCGCCGGCATTGGCTTCCTGGCTCGCCCGGGCCGAGATCTCGGAGACGGCCCGGGTGACACGGGCCACATCGGCCAGGGATCGGCCCAGTTCGTCGACGGCAGTCTTGGCCATCTCGATCTGCTGCATCTGGGTGGTCGACTTGCCACGGATGGATTCGAGGGAGAGGATCATGTTGCGGGACCCCTCGCCCACGCACTCCGACTCGTTTGCCACCTTCTTCACAAGGTCACGGAGATTGTCGACCATCCGGCCGAAATGATTGACCAGATCCCCCACCTCATCCCCGGCCGTGCTCGTCAGGTGCTGGGTCAGGTCCCCTTCGGCCGTCTTCCCGATGACCCGGACGAGTTCCCCCAGCGGCCGGACGGCGATCATCCGGACCAGAACGACGAGAAGGAGCAGCAGGATTCCGATCGTGGCCAGGGCATAGACAGCCGCCTGAAGCTTGAGCCGGGAGAGATCTCCCTCGAAGGAACTCCGCTCCATGCTCACACGCAGGACGGCGAGAGTCGGTTCATGGGAGGCATACCCGTGGCAGAGGGCGCAGTTTTTTTCGTAACGAACAGGAAAGAGTCTTGTCAGAACCGGCTTTCCGTCGACAATCTGTTTGAATGTGGCCGACTTGGCATATTTCACAACATCCTGGAATCGGGGATCACGCGAAAGGGCCTGCTCCTGGTGCTTCGGATGCAGGAGGTACATCCGGGGGGAATAGGCCTTGTAATGGCGCCAGGTATTGACCTTCTCGATGGCCGTATTGTCGTAGAAGGCCTGGAGTCCATCGGGCCGGAGGACCTGGACCCTGACGATGCCCGGGAGGGTCTTCTGGTCCACCACAAGCTTCTGAGACAGCGCCGGGGCATTGATGGAATACATGATGGTCCCCAACCCGCGGACGATCGAATGACCCATCATCGTCATCTTCCCGGTCTCGATCTGGGCGAGGTCAGCCTTTGCCGACCGGTAGAACAGCGTGTAGGTCGCACCCAGGACCAGGACGAGAGCCACAGCCGTTGAAAGACCGACCTTCGCCGAAAGTCGCATCCGGATGGAGCTTCTTCTCTCGGGACCGCTCACCTTCTCCTCCTTGGTACAAGGGACGCAAAGGATGCGTCCACGAACCGGCTAGACACCGGCTTCCAGGCGCTCCGGGGGAACGGAGTCGAGAGGGGTCACACCCTTCTTCGTCCGCAACGAAACATCCTGGAGGATTTCCCCCACATCGAGAATGATGACGACCCGTCCATCTCCGGTAATCGTCGCTCCGGCCAGCCCCCGGATTTCCGAAAGGATCTGGCCCATGGACTTGATGACAACTTCTTCCTGGTATGGCAGCCGGTCTACGACCAGCCCCAGGTTCTTGGAACCGACCTGAACGACGACGACATATCGGCCTTCGGGAATGCCGGTTCCGTCTCCCTGATGGGGGACCTTGAACTCGTCTCTGAGCCGGATCAGGGGAAGGACCTGCTGTCTCAGGTTCAGGACCTCACTCCCGGAAAGTGTCTTGATATCCTTTTCGGTAATTTTTACGGTTTCAACAACGCTCGCGAGGGGAATGGCATAAGTTTCCGGTCCGATCGTCACCATGAGAGCCTGAATGATGGCGATCGTGAGGGGAAGGCGGATCGTGAAGGTCGAACCCGCTCCCTTCTGGGTGGCAATCTCCACCGAACCGTTGATTTTGTTGATATTGGTCCGGACCACATCCATCCCGACCCCCCGGCCGGAGACATCGGTCACCTTTTCCGCCGTACTGAAGCCGGGCATGAAAATGATGTTGACGGCCTCGGAGTCGGTGAGCCTCGTAGCATCGGCTTCAGTGATGATTCCCTTCTCGACGGCCTTTCTCCTGATTTTCTCCGCATCGATCCCGCGACCGTCGTCCGAGATCTCGATGACGATCGAATTTCCCTCCTGGTAGGCCGAGATCCGGACAACGCCCTCCGGATTCTTGCCTTGGGCGATTCTGTCGTCGGGCATCTCGATCCCGTGGTCGATCGAATTCCGGATGATGTGGACCAGGGGATCCCCGATCTCCTCGATGACCGACTTGTCGAGCTCGGTCTCCTCTCCAGAAAGTTCGAGCCGGAGACTCTTCCCCATCTTCCTCGACAGGTCCCGAACCATGCGCGGAAACTTTCCCAGCACCTTCTTGATGGGCTGCATGCGGGTCTTGATCACGGCAGTCTGCAGATCTGTGGTCACTCGATTCAGCTGGGAGATTGCCTCGGCGACTTCCTTGATCCTTCGCTCGAAATCGGTCACTCCGTCGATATCGCCCGAGAGCTTCACCAGACGGTTCCGCCCAAGGACCAGCTCGCCCACGAGGTTCATCACACTGTCAAGACGGCTGATCTCGACCCGGATCGTCTGGTCCGCCTCTCCCCCGCCTCCTCCTTCGGCCCCTTTCGGGGATCCGGCATCGGCATTCTGGGCCTCCTCCCTTGAGGAGGCAGGACGGACGACCTGAGGACCGGGATGGGGAACGGGAGAGGAAGGAGCGGCAGGGGGCGGAGGCGCGGCAGAGGGGAGATCTCCGGGAGCTTCCTGGGAGGCGGTCTCCTGTGAGGATGCCGTCTCCTGTGGCATCGGCCGGGTGTCCAGGACCTTCTCCTCCCGGACTGCAGACGCCATCTCCGAATCGGCCCCTCCGGAGGCCTCTCCTAAGGATTCCGAATGCGTGTCCTCCCCCCACTGGAGGAGGAGATCGAGCTTCATGTTGATGCCGTCGATGTCGACATCGGCCTGCTCACCGGTCCGGACTTCATTGACGAGAACCTTGAGGGCATCCATGGACTCAAGAATGATGTCGATCACCGCCGGCTCGGCCCGCATGTTGCCCGTCCGGAGCTGGTTCAGGACATTCTCCGCGTGATGGGCAACCTCCACGATCCGGGTCAAGCCGATGAATCCCGCCGATCCCTTGATACTGTGGGCGGTCCGGAAAATTTCATTGAGGAGGGTCCTGTCTTCCGGATTGTTTTCAAGCTGGACGAAGTAGTTGTCGAGCCCCTCAAGCATCTCGGAGGCTTCCTGCAGAAAGTCCTGGACAATTTCCTTCATTTCGTCGTTATCGAATCCCTCGCTCATCGTCCAACCTCCACCCGTCCTCTCCCGGCCCCGGGAGTTACTTTTCCTTGAAGATCTTTTTCACCTTCTCGTCGAGTGTCGCCACGGTGAAGGGCTTGACGATGTAGTTCGACACGCCGGCCTTGATCGCCTCGACGATATTTTCCTGCTTGGCCTCCGCGGTCACCATAAGGAACGGAATATCCTTGATCTGCGGTGTCGCCCGAACCTTCCGTAAAAGATCGATCCCCGTCATGTTCGGCATGTTCCAGTCGCTGACAACGAAATCAAACCTCTCTACGATCAGGCGGTCATAGGCCCTCTGGCCATCCTCCGCCTCTTCGATATTCGTGAAACCGATCTGGCGAAGGGTGTTCTTGACGATCCGGCGCATCGTGGAAAAGTCATCCACAACCAGAACCTTCATCCCAAAATTGATCATCGGAACTCCTTCCTTCACTCTATTGATACCGGCCGGACAGGATCTTTCGGCCCCGGCCTGTACGCCGTTCCGGACCGACAGGGTCCCGCTCCTTCCGATAGTCTCTTATCGGACACAATGTGACAGTTCTCAACCTCCCTGTTCAGGATCACGACCGCGAGCCTCCCGTTATGGCCGGAAGAACTTGCGAATCACTCTCCGGAAGGGTGAGACGCTTCCTCCATCGTCTTTCTGAGGATGGATTTGACAGCCCGAAGGGCCTGGGCATGGATTTGGGAGACACGCGATTCGCTGACCTCGAGAACCTGGGCCACTTCCTTCATCGTCAGCTCTTCGTAGTAATAAAGGGTCAGGACCAGCCGCTGCTTATCCGGAATGGATTCAAGCGCCTGCGTAAGCTTCTCCACAGCGTCGACACGGATCAGCTGTCCAAGGGGATCCTCCTGGCGGGTTTCAGGAAGCCTGTCGCCCAGGGACTCCCCCTCTGTCTCCTCCGGAGAGAAAAATTCGTCAAGGGAAAGGGCCGGGTGGGTATCGATCTCCCAGAGAAGCTGGGCCATCGCCTCGTCCGAAAGCCCCATCTTCCTGGCGATTTCATCTTCTCGCGGCTCCCGGCCGAGCTCCTTCTCCAAAAGTGTCCGGATGGCCTGAACCTCGGATTGCTTTTCGCGCACAGATCTCGGAACCCAGTCCATGGACCGGATTTCATCGAGCATGGCTCCCCGAATCCTGTGTTCGGCCATGGTCTTGAACTTGAGCCCGCGGGAAGGGTCGAATCGCCGGGCGCTTTCCACAAGGCTCTGGAGCCCGACGCTGATCAGGTCCTCCACCCCGATTTCGGGAGGGAGGCGGTGCGCATATCTCATGGCGTGATACTTGATCGTCCCGGCGAATTCCTTGATCATCGCCTCATCGAGTTCCAAGGCCATCTCCCGCCTTCATGTCAAAAGAGGTCCACCGGAAGGAGTCCTCACTTTTCCCCAGAAATCCATCAGCACGAATTTGAAACAAAATACATTCTACCGAATCCACAACTAGTTCACAACAAGATCCATCACTGCGTTTCCAGCTCTGCTCCCGCCAGCCTTTTCATCCACAGGCCGATCCCCCCCTCTCCTCCGGTCCGGGGAGGGCGGGACAGAAGGGTCCGGACGACCCCCTCCATCCCCTTCGAAAATGGGGCCCCCGGAAGCATCTCGGCAATGGCTTTCTGGGCCCTGACCGCCTGGGTCAGGGACGGGTCGGCGGGAAGATGTCCGGCGAAGGAAAGGGCCAGTCCCGGCAAAAAGGAGTCCGCGACCCGGGAGACCAGATCGAAGAGGGCCACCCCTTCCTGCCTGTCACGGACCATGTTGGCCAGGAAGAGAAAAGGCTTGTCGGGCTGGCGTCTGAAGAGCACCTTCATGAGGGCGAAGGCATCTGTCCGGCTCGTCGGCTCCGGAGTGACGACGACAACCGTCTCCCGGCTGGCAAGATTGAATGTCAGGACATTTTCGGAAATGCCGGCTCCCGTGTCTATGAGGAGAACATCGAGATCCGACGACAGGTTCTCGAATTCCTCAAGGAGACGGAGGTTCTGGTCGCGGCTCAGGCTGGTCATCTCCTCCACCCCGGAGGCGGCGGGAAGGATCAGGATCCCGCCGGGACCCCTCACGAGGATTTCCGGAAGGGAGCGGTCCCCCATCAGAACATCCTGAAGGGTATACCTCGGCCGGATATTGAACAGGACGTCCATGTTCCCCAGTCCCAGGTCCGCATCGAGAACCAGGACCCTCAATCCGAAGCGCGTGGCCATGATGTAAGCCATGTTCGCGGAAACATTGGTCTTTCCGACTCCCCCCTTCCCGCTGGTGATCGAAATCACCCGGGGAAGATGGATCCTCCTGTTCTCGGCAGGAGCATCCTTTCCCTCGCCTCTAAGTCCGGACGCCTGATCCATCGCGACTCCATCCTTCAATCATCCATTGTGCCAACCGACCCCCGTGGGCCAGCTCGATGTCCTCGGGGACTTTCTGACCCGTGCCCACATAGGCCGCCGGTATCCGGCTATGGGCCAGAAGCGGATACAGGGAGCCCAGGGACCCCGTTTCGTCAACCTTTGTCACCACGAGAGCCTCGGGTCTGATCTTCGCGAATCGATGGAGCGTCCGGTTGAGGTCGTCCGACTTCTGGGTGGCGGAGACGACCAGCACGGACTTGAATTCCCATGCGCCTCCCGATCCCAGAACCGACAGGAATGGAGCAAGTTCGTCCGCTCCCCCCTCCGAACGGCCGGCCGAGTCCACCAGAATGATCTCGCTCTCCCGGAGGTGTCCGATCGCCCCGGACAGGCGTGACGGACTGCTCACGACCTCCACCGGAACCCCCATCAGGTCCCCGTAAATCCTGAGTTGCTCCACAGCGCCGATGCGATAGGTGTCAAGATTCACGAGACCCACCGGACGGCGTTGACGGGCCACGAGCATCGCGGCGATCTTGGCAATTGTCGTGGTCTTCCCCACCCCGGTGGGACCGACAAAAAGAATGACCTGTGGACGATCCGAGGTCCGCTCCCCCGAAAAGAGGGAGCCGGCAACGTCCAGTTTCTGGGCCACCAGAAACTGGAGAAGGGACTGGACCTGGGGTGAACTCCAGTCCACCGGCTGGTAGGAGAGAAGGCGAAAGGCCTCCACCAGGTCTTCCTGCTCTTCCTCCGGGAATCCAGAAGCTGCCAGGATCTTCCTGGCCTCCTCCACCGGATCGAAAGGGGGCAAGGCTGGCGAAAGGAGACCGCCGGACAGGTGTCCGGCCCGGGCCAATAGTCCCTGGATTTCCCGGGAAGACCCTGGCCCCCACTCCCGCTCCATGCGGGCGATGACTTCGCGGAGGGCATCCATCTCCGACAGACGGACGCCATCCGGGGCCTCCTCGGGAGCCCCCGGAAGGTCCCGGGCCCAGGGAGGATCCATCTGGGGAAGACCGGCCGTCACCACGACACCGGGAGTGCCGGAGGATCCGGATCTTTCGGTTTTCCGGGAGGAGAGGATGACGGCATCCGGTCCCAGCTCCTTCTTGACCTTCCTGAGGGCATCGTTCATGTCGCCCCCTTCGAAAGACTTGATCATCATCCTTCATGCCTCCTGGTATCGTACGACATCTGACGCCTGGATCGGAATGTCCGCCGGGATCTCCTGGGGAGACAGCACGGGAAGAGAGGGAAAATAGCGCTCCACCAGCCGACGGATCCCGAAGCGCGCCTGCGGGGCAACGAGCAGGACTCCCTGTATTCCCCTTTTACCCTGGGATTCCAGAATCTTTCCGAGATTTGTGAGCAATTTCTGGACCAGACCCGGATCAAGGGCCAGTGGCCGGCCTGTTCCCCCTCCCCCGCCTGACAGGACCTTCTGGAGCTGCTCCTCCCAGCGGCTGTCGAGGCTGATGACGGACAGCTGTCGTCCGCGTCCTGTGAGATAGGGATTGACGATTGTCCGTCCCAGGGCCTGCCGGACCCCTTCGGCCAGCAGTGTCACATCCTTGGCATCCCGTCCGGAGGCGATCTGGTCCGACAGGGACTCCAGGATCGTCCGGAGATCCCGGATCGAAACCCGCTCGGAGAGGAGGGCATGGAGGACCGAGACCAGCGTTCCGAGCGAAATCTGGCCAGGAACAAGGTCCTCGACAAGCTTGGGATAATCCCGGGCGAGGGCATCGAGCAGACGCTGTGTCTCCTGCCGACCCACCAGCTCGTCGGCATGGGTCCGGAGAATCTCCGTCAGGTGTGTGGCCAGGACCGTCACCGGGTCGACAACAGTCAGTCCCGCAGATTCTGCGGCCTCTTGCTGTTCGGAAGAAATCCAGATTGCGGGAAGGCCGAATGTCGGTTCTTTGACAGGGGTTCCGGTGATCTCGTCGAGGGCCCCGGCCGCGTTCATGGCCAGCATGAATCCGGGTTTCAGTTCCCAGCGTCCGACCGGGTTGCCCTTGAGAAGGATCATGTATTCTTCAGGTTTGAGCTGGAGGTTGTCCCGAATGTGGATCGGGGGGACGATGATCCCCAGTTCGCCAGCCAGCTGGCGCCGGATCCCCTTGATCCTCTCGGTCAGGTCGCCGCCCGCCCCCCCTTCCACGAGACTCACCAGACCATATCCGACATTGATTTCGAGGAGGTCCAGGGAGAGAAACTGCTCGATGTTTTCGGGAGCCGGAGGAGCCTTGGACTCTTCCTCCTTCCGGGCACTCTCCGTCTTGAGACGGGCCTTCCTGATCGACCAGGCGACTCCTCCAAGAAGCCCTCCCATCAGGAGAAAGGCCGTATGGGGCAGACCCGGGACGGCCGAAAGGAAGAGAAGGATCGCCGAAGTCCCCCCCATCGCCCGGCTTCTGGAAAAAAGCTGTTCCCGCATGTCCATCCCAAGCTCGTTGGTGGAAGAGGAGCGCGTTACGACGATCCCGGCCGCCACGCTGACAATCAGGGCGGGAATCTGGGCCACCAGCCCTTCGCCGATGGTCAGGAGGGTATAGACCTGCAGGGCATCCGCCACGGGCATCCCCATCAAAAGGGTCCCGATGACCAGACCGCCGATGATGTTGATGAGAAGGATCATGACCGCCGCGATGGCATCCCCCCGGACAAACTTCGAGGCCCCGTCCATCGCCCCGTAGAATTCCGATTCCCGCGTCAGCTCCTTTCTCCGTTTACGGGCCTCTTCTTCTTTGATCGACCCCGAATTGAGATCCGCGTCGATCGCCATCTGCTTGCCCGGCAGGGCATCGAGCGTAAAGCGGGCCGCGACCTCGGCGATACGCCCGGCCCCCCTTGTGACCACGACAAAGTTGATGACGACAAAGATCAGGAAAATCACAAGACCCACGGCGTAGGACCCGCCGATGACAAACCGTCCGAAGGATTCGATGACATGGCCTGCGGCCACGGTCCCGTTCTGTCCGTGCAGAAGGATGAGGCGGGTGCTCGCGACATTTAAAGACAGGCGAAAGAGCGTGGAGAGGAGGAGGATCGTCGGAAAGAGGTTGAACTCGAGAATGGAGCGCGTCGTCAAGGCGACCAGGAGAATGATCAGGGAAAAGGCGATATTGGTCGACAGAAGCAGGTCGAGCATGAGGGGGGGAAGGGGGACGATCATGATGGACAGGAGACCCACCACGCCGATGAAGACGAAAAGGTCCGCCGACCGTCCCTTAAGGAGTCCCTTCATGGTCTACCCTTCCCTGACGGGAGCCGGCCCGTCGGCTCTCTGGTAAAGGATTGAAAGAATCCGGGCGACCGCCGAATAGAAGGAGACGGGAATCTCCCTGTCAAGCCGACAGTCCCGGTAAAGGCCCCGGGCCAGCGGCGGATCCTCCACCACGGGAACACCGAGTTCCCGGGCGGCTTCCCGAATCCGGAAGGCCACTTCGTCCGCACCCTTGGCGACAAGGACAGGCGCCGCCATCGTCTCCGGATGGTATTTCAGGACGACGGCAAAATGGGTCGGATTGGTGATGACGACCGTCGCCCCCTTGATCTTGGACATCATGCGCCGTCTCGCCATCGCTCTCTGGATCGACCGGATCCGGGCCCGGACCTGCGGATCTCCTTCGGTCTCCTTTGTCTCCTCCTTGACCTCCGTGCGGGTCATCCTGAGGCTCCTCATCAGGACAAAGCGCTGAAAGAGGTAGTCCCCGAGCCCCAGGGCCAGGTAGAGCGGGAGAAAGGCCACGAGAACGAGGAAGGACATCCGGTAGAGGGCCCCGATCATCCGGTGGGGCCCCGTCTCGACCAGGGCCGGAAGAGTGAGCCAGTTTTTCTGGAGGACATAGAAAAGAATGAGAAGGGAGAGAGTCACCTTGACGAGATAGCGGAATAGTTCCTCCAGGGAGCGGATCGAAAAGAGGCGCCGGACTCCCTGCCCCGGAGAGATCCGGTTCCAGCGGATCGAGGCGGCCTTCGGGCTCCAGACAAATCCGCCCTGGACCAGGAATGCGGCGACACCGAAAAGAAGGAATCCCAGGAGAACGGGTAGGGTCGTGGCCATTTCGCGGAAGACCAGCCCCTTGACGAAGGGCGTGATCGAATCCGCGGAGATCCGAAGGGTTCCCGCATGGCTGAAATAGAAGGCCATGTCCGCCCGGAGGTTCGTGACCAGCTTTGACCCGTAGCCAACCATGAGGATCAGGGCCGCCATCAGAAAGAAAAGGTATCCGACCTCCCGGCTTCGGGCGATCTGGCCTTCCTCGCGCGCCTTTTCGAGGCGCCGGCTGGTCGGCTCCTCCTGTTTAAGC